>NZ_JBEXPH010000072.1:0-38870 GCF_040611955.1 Streptomyces sp. NPDC006510
CCCAGCCGCGGCCGCAGCCGCCGTCCGTGGCGCCCGCTCCCGCACCCGAACCCGCAGCCGCGCCGCCGACCGCTGTTCCGGCGCGGCCGGCCCGTTCGAAGCCGATGGCCAGGCACTGAACCGACCCGTCCGTCCATCGCTCCACGCCCCGGTCCGGCCGCCTGGACCGGGGCGTCCCACACCGTGTCCGACCGGCTTGGACCGGGCGCCCCATACCGCGTCCGACCTGCTGGAACGCAGCTGCGCGACCGGTTGTCAGACCCCCCGCCTAGACTCGCAGGAGTCATGAGGATCAAGGCGATCCAGAGGATCAGAGCGGGAGGGGAGGGGACCGATGACCACGGCACAACACCAGCAGGACGCCTCCGCTGCCCGTCTTCTGCGCTGTGCCGCCGTGTTCCTGCCCGCACCGCTGCCGAGGGACGGGCACGTCGCCTTCTGGGATCCCGACGGCCATCCTCTCCCGGAGCCCGGCGACATCTGCGGACAGCCGGCGGACCCGGGGAGTCCGGCACCCGGTGCGAGCACGGCCGAGATCACCGTCGTCCGCCGGCACGGGCAGGGGGACGGCGTCCGCCGGCAGACGGTGCCCGCGGTCCTGCTGCCCATCGCCGACGCGCTGCCGCTGCTGGCCCGGGCCCGGCATCAGGAGTCCGCCCACCACGCCACCCGGTGCTGGGGCGCCGCCGCGCTCCAGGCGCTCAACCTGGTGGCCCGCGGCAGACTGCTCCCCGGTCTGACGGGCGACGACCACGACGCCTGGCGGGCCGGGCCGCGTGACGCCGAGGACATCGCCCATCTCCGGGCGATCGCCGCCGCCATGCCGGCCGAGGGCTACGCGGTCCCGCTGCCGGATCCCACACCGCTCCGGGTCCCCGACCCCCAGTGGCTGCTCGGGTCGTTCCTCGACGCGGTCGCCGACACCCTGCCCCGTACGCCCGCCGCGGCGTACGCGATGGGGGCGCCCTTCGCGGCGCGCGAGGCCCAGCACCTGCCGGCGGCCCGTGACTGGGCGGTCGAGGTTGCGGCCGGGCTCGACGCGGGTGTCCGGGTGTCACTGCGCCTCGACCTGTCGGCGTACGACCTCTTCGACACGGCCGATACGTACGACACCTCCGACGTCGCCGGTTCCGACGAGGCCGACGCCACCGGCCCCGTCACCTCCGGCGCCGCTCGGCACGCCGCCGCGGCCATCACCCAGGTGCACAGCCTCGCCGACCCGACCTACGTCACCGACGCCGCCGCACTGTGGAACGGCGGGGCGGGCGAGCCGTTCGGCCCGCGGGCCAGGATCGACGCCGTGCTCGCCCTGCGCCGCGCCGCCCGGGTCTGGGCGCCGCTGGAGCGGCTGCTGGACCAGCCGGTGCCCGATGTGCTCGCCCTCGCGGAGGACGAGCTGTACGAGCTGCTCAGCGACGCCGGAGCCCGGCTGGCGGCGGCCGGGGTGAGCGTCCACTGGCCCAGGGAGCTGGTCCGTTCGCTCACCGCCTCCGCCGTCGTGCGGCCCGCGCCCGGCTCGGCCACCGACGGCACCTCGTTCTTCGACGCCGAGCAGCTCTTCGCCTTCAACTGGCAGTTGTCGCTGGGCGACGAGCAGCTCACCGAGGCGGAGATGGACATCCTCGCGGAGGCCCACCGGCCGGTGGTGCGCCTGCGCGACCAGTGGGTCGTCGTCGACCCCGCGCTCGTACGCAAGGCACGCAAGCGGGAGCTCGGCCTGCTCGATCCGGTCGACGCCCTCGCCGTCGCCCTGACCGGCAGCGCCGAGGTCGACGGCGAACAGGTCGAAGCGGTGCCCGTCGGCGCGCTGGCCGTGCTCCGCGAGCGCATCACCACCGACCACACCACCATCGCCCCGCCGCCCGGCCTCGACGCCACCCTCCGCGACTACCAGCTGCGCGGCCTGGCCTGGCTGGACCGGATGACCTCGCTCGGCCTCGGCGGCTGCCTCGCCGACGACATGGGCCTGGGCAAGACGATCACCCTCATCGCCCTCCATCTGCACCGCGCCCGTCCCGCGCCCACCCTGGTGATCTGCCCCGCCTCCCTCCTGGGCAACTGGCACCGGGAGATCAACCGTTTCGCTCCCGGTGTTCCCGTGCGCCGCTTCCACGGCACCGACCGCTCGCTGACCGGGGCCGACGGCGGCTTCGTCCTCACCACGTACGGCACGATGCGTTCCAGCGCCGCGCAACTGGCCGACCACAGCTGGGGACTGATCGTCGCCGACGAGGCCCAGCACGTGAAGAACCCGCAGTCCTCCACGGCGAAGGCGCTGCGCACCATCCCGGCCCCGGCCCGGGTCGCCCTCACCGGCACTCCGGTGGAGAACAACCTCTCCGAGCTGTGGGCCCTGCTCGACTGGACCACTCCCGGGCTGCTCGGCCCCCTCAAGGCGTTCCGGGCCCGGCACGCCCGTATCGTCGAGAACACCGGCACGGCCGCCGGGCTCGCCAACGACGAAGCGGTCGAACGGCTCTCCCGCCTGGTCCGGCCCTTCCTCCTGCGCCGCAAGAAGTCCGACCCGGGCATCGCCCCCGAACTGCCGCCCAAGACGGAGACCGACCACCCCGTCTTCCTCACCCGCGAGCAGGTCACGCTCTACGAGGCGGCGGTCCGCGAGACGATGGCGTTCATCGAGGCATCGGAGGGCATCGCCCGGCGCGGTCTGATCATGAAGCTGCTGGCCTCGCTCAAGCAGATCTGCAACCACCCCGCGCAGTATCTGAAGGAGGAGCCGACCCGCCTCGTCGGCCGTTCCGGAAAGCTCGCCCTGCTCGACGAACTCCTCGACACGATCCTCGCCGAGGACGGCTCCGTTCTCATCTTCACCCAGTACGTGACCATGGCCAGGCTCCTCTCCGCCCACCTCGCCTCGCGTGCCGTCCCCTCCCAGCTCCTGCACGGCGGCACGCCGGTCGCCGAGCGGGAACGGATGGTGGACCGCTTCCAGTCCGGCGAGGTCCCGGTCTTCCTGCTCTCCCTCAAGGCGGCGGGCACCGGACTCAATCTCACCAGGGCCGCCCATGTCATCCACTACGACCGCTGGTGGAACCCGGCCGTCGAGGAACAGGCCACGGACCGGGCCTACCGCATCGGCCAGACCCAGCCCGTGCAGGTTCACCGGCTGATAGCGGAAGGCACCGTCGAGGACCGGATCGGCGAGCTGCTGGAGGCGAAGCGGGCCCTGGCCGACACGGTCCTCGGGACCGGCGAGGCCGCGCTGACCGAGCTCAGCGACCGCGATCTGGCCGATCTCGTCTCGCTCCGGAGGCCGGCATGAGCCCCCGCCCGCACACCGACGCCGCCCCCCGTCCCGTCGCACGCCCCCGCCCCGGCCCCGACGACCTGCGGCGCACCTTCGAGGCCGTACCGCCCCGCACCGGTGGCGGCGACGACCCGTTCGCGGACAGCTGGTGGGGCCGTGCCTGGGTGGCCGCCCTGGAATCCCTCTCGATGGACGAGGGCCGGCTCTCCCGCGGCCGTACGTACGCCGACAGCGGCAAGGTCGCCGCGATCACCGTCACCCCCGGCCGGGTCGTCGCCTACGTCCACGGCAGCCGCCCCCGCCCCTACCGCTGCGAACTGCGGCTGCGCACCCTCGCCGACCCCGACTGGGAGACCTTCCTGGACGCGGTCGCGGCCCGGCCCGGCCACCTCGCCGCGCTGCTCAGCAAGGAGATGCCGCACTCGCTGGCCGACACGGCGGCCGAGGCCGGCATCGGGCTGCTGCCCGCCGCGGGGGACCTCGACCCCGGCTGCTCCTGCCCGGACCCCGGCTGGCCCTGCAAGCACGTGGCCGCGCTCTGTTACCAGATGGCGCGGCTCCTGGACACCGACCCGTTCGTCCTTCTGCTGCTGCGCGGCCGGGGCGAACGGGAACTCCTCGAAGAGCTGGGCCGCCGCAACGCCGCGCACTCCGCCCGGGAACGCCCCACGGCCCCCGCCACGCCTTCCGTGCCGGCGCGCGAAGCCCTCGCCGACCGCTATCTCCCGCCGCTCCCCGCACCGCTTCCGGTGCTGCCGCATCCCGCACAGCCGCCCTCGTACCCGAGCCTGCCCGGAGCACGCGACCCGCTCGCCCTCGACCACCTCGCCACGGATGCGGCGGCCCGCGCGCACGCGCTCCTCACCACCGGCTTCGACCCGCTCGCCGGACTCACCCCCTGGCAGGACGCGGTACGTCTGGCTGCGTCCCGTCCCACCGCCGGACTCACCGCCACCACCCGCGTCCTCTACCGCGAACTGGCGTACGCCACCGGCCGCACCACCACCGACCTGGCCCGGGCGGTCGCGGCCTGGCGCCAGGGCGGCGCCGAAGGGCTGGCCGTCCTCGAAGCACCCTGGGACCCCCCGGCCGGCCCCTTCGACCGGGCCCGCCCCGCACTCGCGGCCGCCGGCTTCCCCCGCTTCCAGCCCCGGCGCAACCACCTCACCCACCCCGGCGGCACACTCCAGCTCCGCTTCGGCCACGACGGCCGCTGGTACGGCTACGAGTCCGAGCCGGGCGAGGACGACTGGTGGCCCCGCGCCACTCCGGACACCGACCCGGTGAGCGCGCTCATGGAACTCGGCGGAGGCTGAACCCGGCCGGACCCCAGGAGTTCGGGAGACAGATGAGGAGACCGATCAGGAACACGGCGACGATCGGCAGCACGATCAGCCGCCCCTTGCGTCGGTGCACGGCGCCGACCGGGGCCCGTCCGACCAGGAGAACGAGTCGTCCGCCTCCGCCCCGCCGTCAGCGCGGCAGTACGGCATCGACGACATCCCGCGCGCGCACCTGGCGCAGTCGCTGGCGTACCGCGGCTACACGCCCGGAGTGGCCACGGCGCCGACGGTCGTCATTCCGTACTCGGTCCGGGCCGTGCGGCGGCTCAAGGCGGCCGGTATCGGGAGCGGCGGCACCAGCACGGCGGCGGCGACACCGGCGCTCCTCCCGGTGACCGTGGCGGGAGTTCACGCACTGGCGCACCGGATCAACCGGCCGCACGGGCGCAGGGCCCGCGCGGCGGCGTGACCGACGGCGCGATCGATGGCGTGACCGGGCGGCGGCTTGGCCGCGCGGTCGCCGGGGTCAGAAGTCGGCGGTCGTGCGCTCTTCGAGCCGGGCCACCGAGTCCTGGGCGTAGGCCTTCTCGTAGGCGTCGCGGATCCGCTCGATCTGGGCGTCGCGTACGCGGGCCTCGGAGGCGGGGTAGAGCAGGGTCAGTTCGTAGCTGCGCTCCCGTTCGATGACTCCGTTGGAGTCCCGCCACTGCCCCCGGCCGTCCTGGATGGTCAATCCGTTCGGGAAGCGCGGTGTGACCTCCTCGTCGATGAACGCCAGGAATTGATGATCGGTCACATCGGGTCCGCCGTCGGGGCGTTCGGTGCCGAAGAAGAGCCGGGTCTCGATGTAGGCCTTCCCGCGCGTGGCGAGGGCCGACGCCGTGGACGACGAGGCCGCGGGGGCCTCGTCGCCGAGTGTGGCGTACGCGACGGGCGTTCCCACGGCGAGTACGGCCAGGGCGGCGGCCGTCGCGGTGAGCGCGGTGTGCTTCTTCGGGCCGGTGAGGCCTGACGGAACGGTGGTCCGGGGGATACGAGGCAAGGCGGGGACCTTTGTTCGGCGCCGGGGAGGCGGTGACGGGTGGTGTCCGTATGCGGACGAGGGAGAGCGCGCGAGGGCGGCGCCCGTGCGCGAGCGGGGAGCCTGCGGCCCGGGTGGTGCGGACGCGCGGGCCTCACTTTGACAAGCGGTCCCCGTCGGACAGCGGCAAGGACATGGGCATCCGGTGGAAACCACCCGTACGGATCGGCCCGGGGCGCTGCCGAAAACCTGCTGCGCCCCGGGACCCGGGCCGTCAGAATCGCCCGCATGACCGTGGGGATCAGCCGGATCAATCCGACGCAGCTGCACCCCACGCCCGGCTATCACCACATCACCGTCGTGGGGGCGGGCCGGACCGCCTATCTGGCCGGGCAGTGCCCGCTCGACGCCTCCGGCACGCTGGTGGGTCCGGGAAATATCGACGCCCAGATCGACCAGGTCGCGGCCAACGCCCTCGTCGCCCTCGCGGCCGTGGGGGCCGGACCGGCGCAGGTCGTCCGGTCGGTGATCCATGTCGTCAGCGACGATGTCACGGTCCTGGGGGCCGCCTGGCGCCGGCTCAACGGCTCGGTCATCGGGGCCGCGTTCACCACCGCGAGTACGCTCCTCGGCGTCGCACGGCTCGGCTTCCCCGGACAACTGATCGAGGTCGACCTCACCGCGGCACTGCCCGCCTGAACCGCGAGAGCCCGAGGAACCGACACCGTGAGAACCCGAGGTGCGGGCGCTTCGAATAAGTGTTTGTCCCGGCCGAGTCGCCGCTGCTAGTTTGCGCGTCGTGGCGAAACTCAATCAGATCATCGCAGTGGAGAAGGGCGTCAAGTCCAAGGCTCACCAGGACCTGACGGCGGCGCATCACGGCCTCCAGAAGACCGGTCTGCTGGCCGGGATCTCCCGGACGTACCAGCCGAAGGACGAGGAGGGCGAGCAGCTGCCGCCCGAGTCGACGCTGGTGCAGATCAAGGCGGAGGACGTGCTGCGGGAGACCGCGGCGACCCTGACCCGGCTCTTCGATGTGACCGCCACGAAGGACTGGGCGAACTGCTCGGCCCGCGCGGATGTGAAGGTCGACGGACGGGTACTCGTGAGCGACGTGCCGGTCTCGTATCTGCTCTTTCTGGAGAAGCAGCTGACGGACCTCAACACCTTTGTCCGCAAGCTGCCCGTGCTCGACGCCGCGGAGGCCTGGACCCAGGACCCGTCGACGGACTCCTGGAAGACCGAGCCGGTACGGACCCTCCGTACGAAGAAGGTGCCCCGCAACCACGTGAAGGCGGAGGCCACCGAGAAGCACCCGGCGCAGGTCGAGGTGTACTACGAGGACGTCCCGATCGGGTACTGGACGACGGTGAAGTTCTCCGGAGCCCTTCCCGCGCGGCGTGTCAACGAGTTGCTGGACCGGGTGGAGAAGCTCCAGCAGGCCGTGAAGTACGCCCGCGAGGAAGCCAACGGCGTGGATGTCACCGACCAGCGGGTGGGTGATGCGGTATTCGGTTACCTCTTCGGGTGACCGACCATTGATTCCCCGGCCGACTCATTTCGGCCGGGGTGCGCGAGGAGCGCAAGCTGAAACTGAAGCTTGTCGTGACGACGCGGTTCCGGTGGAGGTTCGAGTCCTCCCCCCGGCATTCTGTGCGTCCCGCATACGAACGGGCCGGGGTAGCCCAAATGGCAGAGGCAGACCGCGATCAATCTCAGACTCTTGCTCCAGACTCAGCATTCGCCACCCATCGCCGAATCAAACGGGCCCGTGCCCATGGGCGTCGAGATGCCGGTTCGACTCCGGCTCGCAGAGCTTCGATCTGCGGTCGTCTAAAGGCAGGACGCGGCGACATAAACCTGACGCGGGTCCTTAAAAGTGTCGGCGTGCCGAATGGGTGGCACACCAGGGCTCGGGGGCCGGCTACGCCCCCGGGCCCGCTCCCGTCTCCGGCGAAGAGCCGCTCGCGGGCAGCGACACCCCGCGACCCGCGAAGAAGCGCTCGAAGTCGGGCAGCGCGAGCCCCGCGGCCCGCGTTCCCGCCGTTGTGCCCGACGGGTTGTGGAAGTGGACGCCCCTGCCGTCGGCCGTACGGGACGTCAGCAGCACCAGATGCCCGCCTCGGCCGGGCGCCGGCCGCCCGGGGTACCGGATGCCGTAGTGCACCGAGGCCATGACCGTGCGGCCGCCGTCCAGCAGGCCGAGGATCTCCTCCGGTGCGAGATGGCGGTGCACCGTGGCGTCCACGCCGTGCACCTCGCGTGCGTACTCGGCGAAGGGGGCGTAGATCAGCCCCCGGATCTCCCCCTGGGCGTCCTGCGTGTACGCGCCGTACCGGAGCGCCCCGTCGCGCAGCGCGAACAAGGACGGGGCCCCGGCGCCGAGTGCCATGCGCAGGCAGGTCATACCGCACAGATGACCCGACCAGCGCGCGTACTCGGCCGGTGACGCCGCGCCCGACTCCGCCCAGGCCGGGTCGGTGGCCGGATCGAGTCCGTCCTCCACGATCGGGCCGACGAGCCCGAACGAGGCGAACTGGGTGTGCACGGGAAAGCGGCAGGCGGAGCAGGTCACCGGGGGCATCCGATCACTGGCGATATCCGGTCAGGAAGCGGCCGATGCGACTGATCGCCGCGTCGAGATCGTCAGCGTACGGGAGCGTGAGGATCCGGAAGTGGTCGGGCCGCGGCCAGTTGAAGCCGGTGCCCTGCACGACCTGGATCTTCTCCCGGAGCAGCAGATCCAGCACGAACTTCTCGTCGTCGACGATGCGATGCACCTTCGGGTCGAGGCGCGGGAACGCGTACAGCGCGCCCTTCGGCTTCACGCACGACACCCCCGGGATCTCGTTCAGCTTCTCCCAGGCCCGGTTGCGCTGTTCGTACAGCCTGCCGCCCGGTACGACCAGCTCCCGGATCGACTGCCGGCCGCCGAGCGCGGCCTGAATGGCGTACTGCGCGGGCGCGTTGGGGCACAGGCGCATGGAGGCGAGCGTGGTCAGCCCCTCCAGATAGCTGCGGGCGTGCTGCTGCGGGCCGGAGACCACCATCCAGCCGGAGCGGAAGCCCGCCACGCGGTACGTCTTCGACAGGCCGCTGAAGGTGAGGCAGACCAGGTCGGGGGCGAGGGCCGCCACGGTGTGGTGCTCGGCGTCGTCGTACAGGATCTGGTCGTAGATCTCGTCGGCGAACACCATCAGGCCGTGTCTGCGCGCCAGGTCGAGGATGCCTTCGAGGATCTCACGCGGGTAGACGGCACCGGTCGGATTGTTCGGGTTGATGATCACGACGGCCTTGGTGCGGTCGGTGATCTTCGAAGCCATGTCGGCGAGATCGGGGTTCCAGTCCGAGGCCTCGTCGCAGGTGTAGTGCACGGACTTGCCGCCCGCGAGGGTCACCACCGCGGTCCACAGCGGGTAGTCGGGGGACGGGACGAGTACCTCGTCGCCGTCCTCCAGCAGCGCCTGGACGGCCATCGAGATCAGCTCGGAGACACCGTTGCCGAGGAAGATGTCGTCGACCCCGACGTCCGGCAGCCCCATCGCCTGGTAGCGCTGAGCCACCGCCCGGCGGGCGGACAGGATGCCGCGCGAATCCGTGTAGCCATGGGCCTGCGGAAGCATCCGGATCATGTCCTGGACGACCTCCTCCGGCGCCTCGAAACCGAAGAGCGCGGGGTTGCCCGTGTTGAGGCGGAGCACGCTGTGGCCCGCCTCCTCCAGGGCGTTGGCGTGCTCGATGACCGGGCCCCGGATCTCGTAACAGACCTCGTTGAGCTTGCTGGACTGCCGGAATTCCATGCGGTGGCCTCCCCGACCTGATTGCGATACTTGGTTTTACCAAGCTCGGGCTTGGAAAGTCCAACAACATGTCTAGACTGCGTCGCATGCCACGTCAGCAACAGCCCGCAACGCGTCCGGCCCGCCGCCGGAGCTACGACCAGTTCTGCGCCACCGCACGCGCCCTCGATTCGGTGGGCGACCGGTGGACCCTGCTGATCGTCCGTGAACTGCTGGCGGGCCCCCGCCGCTACACCGATCTCCACGCCGACCTTCCGGGCGTCAGCACGGATGTGCTCGCCTCCCGGCTCAGGGACATGGAGCAGAGCGGCCTCGCCACCCGCCGCCGACTTCCGCCGCCCGCCGCCGCCTCGGTCTACGAACTGACCGAGCGCGGCCACGGCCTGATGCCGGTGCTCGCCGCGCTCGCCGAATGGGGCGCGCCCGCGCTCGCCGAACGACGGCCCACCGACGCGGTGCGGGCCCACTGGTTCGCGCTGCCGCTGCTGCGTGCGCTGGACGGGCCGGCCCACCCAGGGGTCGTCGAAGTGCACTTGGAGGAAGGCGAGTTCCATGTCCGTGCGGGTGGCGCGGAGGACGGAGCGGCCGTCTACGGGGACGGTCCCGCCGCCCGCCCCGACGCCCGCATCGCACTCGACGTCGAGGTCTGCCTGGAGCTCGCGCTGGGCGGGCTGACCCTTGCCGAGGCCGTCGAGGACGGACGCGTCGAGGTGTCGGGCGACGGGCCGCTCGCCGCCGAGCTGCGCGGTGAGTGACCGCCCGACCCGAAGGGTTCCCTTCGTCAACTCCCGCATGGATCATGGGTATCGGTAGGTCCGGGGGCGATCGCCGGACGCCTGGGCGGAGGAGTCGGGTGTGCGAACCGTTGGACAGCAGGGCAGCGGGAAGCGGCGGGCAGGGCGGGTACGGGCTGCCAAAGCCCTGGTCCTGGGCGGCTGTGTGGCCGCGCTCGGCCTGGTGCCGTCGGCGGCCGTCGCCACACCGGGGAGCGGAGTGAGCGGCACGGTGCTCGCGAAGGGCACATCGGCGGGGAAGCTGAGGGTGCAGACGCCGAACGGCAGCACCGATGTGACCTTCCGGACCATCACGGTGGAGCCGGGCGGCTCCACTGGCTGGCACACCCACCGCGGTCAGCTGATCGCCGTCGTCAAGTCCGGGACGCTGACGCGCACTCTGGACGACTGCTCGGTCGAGGTGACGCCCGCGGGCTCGTCGTTCATCGAGCCGTCCGGGGCCGACCACCGGCACATCGGACGCAATCTGGGGACCGAACCCGTGGTGCTGTGGGTGACCTATCTGCTGCCCGAGGGCAGCGAACTCTCCGACGATGCCGACGCGGTGGACTGCGGCGCGAAGAAATAGCGTCGCGACGCCCGCCCGCCGCGGGCACCGGTCGTCGAGTGCCGCGTCGGCCTCGGCAGCGGCGGCCGGCCGTCAGTTGGCGAGCGTCTCCCCGTACGCCCCGAAGCCGGAGATCACCAGGCCGTCGCGGAAGGTCAGCACCTCGCTGACCCGCCCGCCGATCTGGTTGCGGTAGTCGATCACCAGGGCGTGCACGCTCACCCGGACGTCCACCAGCTCGAACCGCAGCTCGGGGATGCGCTCCAGGCCCGTCGCCCAGTACGCCCGCAGCGCCTCCTTGCCGTGCACGGTGCCGGACGCGTCGCCGGTCATCTGCGCGATGACGGGCGAACTGAACGTCACGTCGTCGTGATAGTGCGTCAGAATGCGGTCCAGGTCATGGCAGTTCCAGCCGTCCAGCCACTCGGCGGCGAACGTGCGGGCGAATTCGAGGTCCATGGGGAAGATCGTAGGAGGTGGACCCGCCGGCGGCGGAGCGTCTTCGGACGACGGAAGAGAGCGGCCATGGACGGGCGGAGTCCGCAGGACCGGGCGGGCACGGGTGAACTCGATCCGGCGCGGCGCGCCGCGTTCGCACAGGACCTGATGCGGGCGCTCACCGCGCACTGCCCCGGTTCGCGGGCGGAACCGCGGGGCTCGCTCGCCCGCGGAACAGCGGACGCGTACAGCGACATCGACATCGCCTGGACCGTGCCCGACGACCGGTTCGACACCTGCCTCGCCGCAATCCGGGACGTGCTCGAAGCGGTTCTGCCCCTGGACTCCCTGCGTTCGGACCCCGAGTCGCGGAACCCCCGCGAGCGGCGGCTGCACTTCGCCGCCTTCCACGGGCTTCCGCTCTTCTGGCGCGTGGACCTGGAGATCGGGGTGTCACCGGCCGCCCACCGGCCCGGCCACGGAAAGAACGGCCCCGTGGCCCACGGTGACGGCTGGTCGCGGCAGGCGAGCGCGCCGGCCAACGCGGTCGCCGCGACGAAGGCCGTACTGCGCGGACAGCCGGAGCACGCCCAGGGGCTGCTGGAGCGCGGCTTCCGGCGTATCGACGCGCCGGACGGCGTGTCCGGACAGTGGTTCGCCGACATCTGCCGGCTCGCCGAGACGGCGGCCGACCGCGAGCCGGGCCTGCGCCCGCTCGCCGACCGCGTGCTGAGCCTCGCCGAGAACCACCTGGCACAGCTCCTGTGGTGGACGTTTCCCGCCGGTGTACGCGAACGGGTCGACGAGCTGCTCCTGGCGGGCCGCAACATCCAGGCCGTCCACGCGATGCGGGAGTGCGGCATCGAACCCCGTCCCGAGCTGCGCGCATGCGTGGACGTGCCGGCCGGGCGCCACCGCGCGCTCGCGGACCGCATGCGGCCTCCGGCCCGCCATGACGTGGACGCCCTGGCCGCCGCTGCCGACGCGCGCTGCCCCGCGATCCCGTGGCCGTCGAGGCGGTCCGGGACGGCGACACCCAGGGCTGGATCGTGGTGCTGACCGCCGTGTCTCGCCCGGCCGTGGGAGTGCGTCGCACTGGCCGACTTCCGGATCGGCGTGGCGGGGACCGGCGAGGCGGCGCGGACGGGGCGGGAGCCGGCGGAGCGGCTCGGGGTCCCGTTCCGCTTCGCGAGCCCCGACGAGCCGGACGAGGACGCCCCCGCTGGTGGGACGGCCGGCACTGAGCACGGGACGGGGGCGTCGCGGGACCCGGGCGTTGGCCGGTCCGGGCGCTGAGGAACCCGGGCGTCGAGGGTCGCGGGCGATGATGGGCGGGTGCGATTTGAAGCGATCACCTGGGAGCGGCTGGCCGAAGCCTTCGCCGCACGCACCGACGCCCTGGAAACCGCCGACGGCGGTCCCTGGCTGAAGGTCGCCGTCGACGGTGCTCCGGCGGCCCGTACCGGGGAGCTGGCCGAGCGCGTCGCACAGGCGTTGCGGGTCCGGGGCCGTGCGGTGCTGGTCGTGTCCACCGAGGGGTTCCTGCGGCCGGCCAGTCTCCGGTACGAGTACGGCAAGGAGGACCCCGACTCGTACTACGACAGCTGGTTCGACACGGGCGCGCTGTGGCGCGAGGTCTTCGGGCCGCTGGAGGCCGGCGGGAACGGGCGGGTGCTGCCCGACCTCTGGGATCCGGCGACCGACCGCGCGACGCGCAGCCCGTACCGGCCGTTGCCCGAGGGCGGGGTGCTGGTGGTGCACGGCCCGTTGCTGCTGGGGCACTGGTTCCCGTTCGACCTGAGCGTCCATCTGCGGCTGTCGCCGGGCGCGCTGCGGCGACGCACCGAGGAGGCGGAGCGCTGGACGCTGCCCGCTTTCGCGCGGTACGAGGACGAGGCGGCGCCCGGCGACCGCGCGGACGCGGTCGTACGGGCCGACGATCCGCTGCACCCGGCCTGGACCGGGTGGGGCGGGGCCGTGACCTGACGCCTGATCACGGTCCGGGGCGGCCGCCCACGATGGTGACCGCCTCCGCCCCCGCCCGGCATCCCGCCGCCGCGGCCGAGGCGTCGTCCGCCCCCGTCAGGTGCGCCGCGAGGAAACCACCGGTGAACGCGTCGCCCGCCCCGGTCGAGTCCACCGCTCCGCGCACCTGAACGGCCGGGACGCGCCGGGTCACCGCGCCCCCGGCGGCAAGCAGGGCCCCGTCCGCGCCGAGGGTGACGACCACCCGGCCCACCTGGAGGCTCAGCTTGGCCGCGGCGTCGGCCGGTTCGGGCAGCCCGGTGAGCAGCCGGGCCTCGTCCGCGTTGGGCAGCAGCAGATCGACGCCCCCCACGGCGGTCAGGAACCGGTCGGCGCCCAGCTCGGCGAGGAAGCCCGCCGAGGCCGGATCTATGCTCACCGGGATCCGTCGCCGCCGCGCCTCCCGCAGGGCGAGCAGGGCCGTCGCACGGCTCGTCGCGGCGAAGAGGAGGTAGCCGGAGAGATGGAGCTGGGCGATGCCGTCCAGCATCGACGGTGACCAGTCGTCGGGGGAGAGGCGGAGCACGGCACCGCTGTCGGTGAGGAAGGTGCGCTCGGCGGCGGAATCGACGAGCGCGACGACGGTGGCGGTCGGCACGTCGTCGTCCACGGTCAGCAGACAGCGCACCCCCGCCCGCCGCAGTGCGTCCCGGTGCCAGTCCGCGCTGTCGGCGCCGACCCTGGCCAGCAGCCGTACGTCGGCGCATCCCGAACGGGCCGCCCAGCAGGCGACGTTGGCTCCCGCGCCGCCGGGAAGGGTACGGATCCGGGCCGGGGTGTCCGTACCGTGCGCCGGTGCCGTACGTCCGTGCCGGGCCACCACATCCGTGACCACGTCCCCGACGACGAGCAGCCCGCCCCCGGTCATGCTCCGGCCGCCGGGTTCTGCCGCGACGCCGGGTCCTGGGGCGTGGCGGTCCACGCGCCGGAGATCCGCGCGGCAAGCGATACGTTTCCGCGCACGGCCGCCAGATTGGCCTCCAGCGAAGCGCCCCCGGTTCCCCGCATCAGCCGGTCCAGCAGGAACGGTGTGACGGCCTGGCCCGCGATGCCCCGTTCCCGGCACGCCGCCAGGGCCTCGGCCAGCACGCGGTCGTGGAGTGCGGGCTCCAACTGGTCCGCCACGGAAACGGGGTTGGCGACGACCAGCGCGGAACCCGGGCCGCCCAGCACGTCCTGGGCCCGCATCACCTCCGCGACCTCCTCGGGTGTCCGCACCGTCCAGTCGACCGGCTCGCCCGAACTGGTCAGATAGAAGCCGGGGAAGCGGTCGGTGCCGTAACCGAGCACCGTGACGCCCAGCGTCTCCAGGCGTTGCAGCGTTGCCGGGACGTCCAGGATCGACTTCACCCCCGCGCACACCACGGTGATGCCGGTCCGCGCGAGGAGCCGGAGATCGGCCGACTCGTCCTGGGTCCGGGTCCACTCACGGTGTACGCCGCCGAGGCCGCCGGTCGCGAAGACGCGCAGGCCGGCGCGGGCGGCCAGGAACGCAGTCGCGGACACCGTCGTCGCCCCGCTCGCGCCCGTCGCCAGGGCGGGCGCGAGGTCCCGGTGCCCCAGCTTCCGCATCGTGGGGTCCGCGGCGACCCGCTCCAACTGGGCTTTGTCCAGGCCGATGTGAGCCCTTCCGTCGAGTACGGCGATCGTCGCGGGCACCGCGCCGGCGGACCGTACGAGCCCTTCGAGCTCCTCGGCGACCCGCAGATTGCGGGGGCGCGGCAGACCGTGGGCGATGATCGTCGACTCCAGGGCCACGACGGGGTGGTGCGTGGCGAGAGCCGCCCGTACCTCGGCGGAGAGGACGGGGGCGCAGGGATGTGCGCCGTGGGAGGCATTCAATGACATGTCCACATCCCTGTCGCGGGCGCCCCGGCCTCAAACGTGCGGCCGGGCGGCGGCCCCGTGCGGCGCTGACCGGACGGGTCGGGTTTCCACCGGCCGTCCCGACGCATCCTGCTGCCGGGTCGCCCCCAGGCGGTCGCTAAGGTGACCGGTCATGACCACATTTGATCAAGCTCCTGCCTCGTTCGCCGTGCACATTCCGGGCGCCGATCTCGAACCGGAACCGCTCGACGCCGCGCAGATCGTCTCGGGCGAGCCCGTGGTGACCGGCAAGGTGCTCTGGGAGTCGGCCGACGGCAAGCAGGTGCGCGGGATCTGGCAGATCACGCCCGGCGTGGTCACCGACACCGAGGCCAACGAGCTCTTCGTGGTCGTCAGCGGCCGCGCGACCGTGGCGGTCGAGGGCGGTGCGACGCTGGAGGTCGGTCCGGGGGACGCCTGTGTGCTGCGCGAGGGCGACCGTACGACGTGGACCGTGCACGAGACGCTGCGCAAGGCGTACCACATCAGCCTCTGAAGCCCAGTGAGTCTTTCTGGGGCCCCGGGAGCCCTCCGAAGCCCAGTGAGTCTTTCTGAGGTCTCGGGAGCCCTCCGAAGCCTCAGGCGTCGCGTGGAGGCGTCGAGGCCGTGGGCCGGGCGAGTGCCCGGCGCAGTGCCAGCGTCGCCATCGGCAGCAGCAGACATGCTCCGACCACGTTCAGCCAGCCGTAGCTCGCCCGGGCGACGATGACCCCGGCGACGGCTCCGCCGATGCCCGCCGCCGTGTTCATGGTCAGATCCGACAGACCCTGCACGGCGGCGCGGGCGGCCTGCGGCACGGAATCGGTGAGCAGCGCCGAACCGGCGACCAGCCCTGCCGACCAGCCGAGACCGAGCATGAAGAGGCCGGCCGCGGTCTGCCCGTGGCTGGGGCCGGCGGTTCCGGCCAGCAGCGCGGCGCAGGAGAGCAGTCCGACCGCCAGACCGATCACGGCGAGCCGTCCGAAGCGGTCCGACAGCCAGCCCATCACCGGGGAGAACGCGTACATCCCCGCGATGTGGCCGCTGATGACCAGGCCGATCAGCTGGAGCCCGGCGCCGTGATGGCCCAGATCGACCGGGGTCATCACCATGATCGAGACCATCGCGGTGTGCGAGACGGCCACTGTCACCAGCGCCAGCCGTGCCATCGGCGAGGCCCGGACCGCGGCGACTCCGGCACGGAGCGAACGGCCGGCCGCGGACCCCTCGCCCTGCGGTGCCAGCGCCCGCGCCGTGAGCAGCGGGTCCGGCCGCAGCAGCGCCCCGACCACCACGGCGGCCAGCAGGAAGATCCCGGCCGCGAAGACGAACGGGCCCGCCTTCTCGGATATCGCCGAGCCGCGGAAGACCTGGCCCATCGGAGCGGCGATGTTCGGCCCGAGCACGGAGCCGATCGTGGTGGCCCAGATGACGGTGGAGATCGCCCGGCCGCGCCGGTCCGGCTCGGCCAGGTCCGCGGCGGCGAACCGGGCCTGCAGATTGGCCGAGGAACCCGCGCCGAACCCGGCCATGCCGAGCAGCAGCAACGGGAAGCTGTCCACGAGGGTGGAGAGGACCACGAGCCCCGCGCCGAGCGCACCGATCAGATATGCCAGTACGAGACCGGGGCGCCGGCCGCGCGCGGTCATCAGCGCGGCCAGCGGCAGCGAGAGCAGCGCGGTCCCGGTCACCGAAGCGGTCGGGGCCAGACCGGACAGCGCCTCGGAGCCGCTCACCTCGGTCGCCAGCACGGGGGCCAGGGCGATACCGATGGGCACCCCGAGGCCGCCGAGTATCTGGCTGCCTATGAGCACCGCGGACGTTCGGCGCCGCAGCGCGGGCAGTTCGCCCGGCGAGACCCCGGCGGCGGGGTGGCCGGGCCCGGTGGGGGTGTCAGGTGCATCAAGGGTGTTGGTCACTGACGCAGTGTGCCAGTCCGTACACAGCTGCGAAACAGGGTGCTGCCCATGCACGGCCGGCACACCCTCCGGCGCGGGGCCGCGACCGGCGAGGCCCGGGACCCGGCGAGAGGCAGGGACTCCGAGGACCGGCTCGGAACAGCGGCCGGGGATATCAGAAACAACAGCTTGGGCATCAGAACAGCGGCTGGGGCAGCACACCCTCCAGAGCCAGCAGCTTCCGCTTGGTTTCGAGGCCCCCGCCGAAGCCGCCGAGTCCGCCGTCGCTCTCCACCACCCGATGGCACGGCACCACCACCGGCAGCGGATTGGACCCCATGGCCGCCCCGACCGCCTGCGCGGCCCCCGGCTGCCCCACACGCCCGGCGAGATCCCCGTACCCGACGACCGTCCCGTACGGCACGCCCGTCGCCAGCTCGCGGAGCACCTGGCGGTTGAAGCCGGACGTCAGCGACCAGTCCAGGGCAAGCGAGAACTCCCGTGACGTGCCCGCGAAGTAGGCCGCGAGCTGACGTATCGGCTCGGCGAGCCGGGCGGAGCCGGGATTCTCCACCGGCTCCACGCCGAGTCGCGCCCGCAGCTGCGCGACCGCCTTCTCCCGCACCTCGGGACGGGCGTGGAAGGCCACGCTCACCAGCCCCGCCCCGGTCGCGGCAAGCAGCAGCGGACCGATGTCGCTCCCGATGACGGCCCACTCGACGACCCCGTTGCTGTCCATGGGGACCACCGTACGGCCGGCGACTGACAATGGGCCGGGGAGACCGCGCCGGCCCGACGGTCAGCCCGTGGCCTCGCGCACCACATCAGGGTTGTTGGTGATGATCCCGTCCACGCCGAAGCCCGCCACCTTCGCGGCGGTCGCCGCATCGTTGACCGTCCAGGTGTTGACCCGGAGCTTCCTGCCGTGCGCGCCCTTCAGCGCGTGCACCGCGTTCACGTAGTCGGCCGAAACCGACGTGTGGGAGGGGTTGATCTGGTCCGTGAAGGCCGCGTACGACGGCAGATCGGCCACCGCGGGGGTGCCGAGGAAGCCCGTCGTCACGTCCGGACGCAGCTGGTGCACCTTCTTCACGCTGTCCGCGCCGAAGCTCTGGATGACGAGCCTGTTCTTGACGTGAGCGCGGTCGAGCCACCCCTTCTGGCGCAGCACCCGCAGGGTCTCCTTCTCGATGCCCGGGTAGGTCTCGGGGCTCTTGATCTCCAGGAGCAGCTTCTGCCGGTTGCGCTCGACCCGGTCCAGATACTGCTTGAGCGTGGGCACCCGGGTTCCGGCGAACTGCGGGCCGAACCAGCTGCCCGCGTCCAGCCGGGCGATCTCCGCGGCCGTGAAGTCCTTGACCGCCCACGGAGCCCGGTCCGGGAAGACCTCCTCGACATCGGTGGTCCGCTTCAGATCCGTGTCGTGCACGACCACCAGCACGCCGTCCTTGGTGAACTGGACATCGTTCTCCACCCAGTCGAAGCCGAGGGTGTCGGCCTTGTCGACGGCGGCCAGGGTGTTCTCCGGCGCGTAGGCCGAAGCGCCCCGGTGGGCGAAGACGACCGGGGCGGTCCGCTTCGCGTCCGCGGTCCGGGCACTCACGGTGCTGACGCCGGTGACCGCGGTCGTGTGCCCGACCGCCGTGACCCTGCTCGTGCTCCGCGCATCGGTGGTCGACATCAGAAACGCGCCGGTGCCCATCAGGGCGGCGGCGGCGAGGACGGCGGTTGCGGTACGTGCGTACACGTGTACTCCTTGCGTCAGAGTTGCGGACGGGCCGAGAGTGACAGCCGCGCCCCAACGGGGGACAGGCGAAGGATGGCCACGACGTGAACGCGGCCGACGATGCCGGGTAACGGGCCGGATTCCCTCTCGATAAAATGCAGCTCTTCTGTTTGTTTGCCGGGACTCGCGCCTTAGGGTCACCCCGAAACCCGGGCTTCCGCGAAGGGCGTACGAGCATGCAGGGCACGATCGACGGTTTCAGCTACGGAGCGGTGACGCCCGTCGCGGCCTTCCTCATGGCCTGCCTCGGCGCGGCCCTCGGACTGCGCTGCACGAACCGTTCGCTGCGCACCGAGCGTTCGTTCAAAGCCGGTTGGCTGGCCCTCGGCGCGACATCCATCGGCTCCGGCATCTGGACGATGCACTTCATCGCGATGATGGGCTTCTCCGTCGAAGGGGTGACCATCAGCTACGACAAGCCGATCACCTTCGCCAGCCTCGCGGTCGCCGTCGGCATGGTCGGCGTCGGCATCTTCATCGTCGGCTACCGCGGCGCCACCGGAATGGCCCTGGTGACCGGCGGCACGATCACCGGGCTCGGCGTGGCCACCATGCACTACCTGGGCATGGCCGGAATGCGTCTCGCAGGACAGTTCGACTACGACACGACCACCGTGGCCCTCTCCGTCGTCATCGCCGTGGTGGCCGCGACGACCGCACTCTGGGCGGCCGTCTCCGTCCACGGATTCCTGACCAGTCTCGGGGCCAGCGTCGTCATGGGCGTCGCGGTGAGCGGCATGCATTACACGGGCATGGCCGCGCTCAGCGTCCATCTGCACCCCGGCGCCCTCCCCGGCGCCGGTCCGGCCGACGGTACGACCGCACCGCTCGTGCCGCTGCTGATCGGCCCCGCCTGCTTTCTGATCCTCGCCGCGGTGGTCGTGATGTTCGATCCGCTGATGGTGATGGGCACCCCGGACTGGGACGACCCCGGGGCCCCGGGCGGGGCCGCCCGGCCGCCCGGGATACCGGCCCAGCGGCAGGTGCCGCGGTTCGGGACGCACGCCGACCCGGCGTCGTTCCACTCCCGGCCGCGAGACCCCGCACCACCCGGAGAATGGTGACCCCGGCCCGGTACACCGGCTGACCCGGCCCGGTTGTCAGTGGCGGGTCGTACGGTGGTTCCATGCGGCCCGTTTCGAAGATCGAACGTTCGGTGGCGCCTTTCGAGGTCGTCAGTCCCTACCAGCCCAGCGGCGACCAGCCCGCGGCCATCACCGAGCTGGAGCGGCGCATCCGCGCCGACGAGAAGGACGTCGTCCTGCTCGGCGCGACCGGCACCGGCAAATCGGCGACCACCGCGTGGATGATCGAGAAACTGCAGCGCCCCACGCTCGTGATGGCACCGAACAAGACGCTCGCCGCACAGCTGGCGAACGAGTTCCGCGAGCTGCTGCCCAACAACGCCGTCGAGTACTTCGTCTCGTACTACGACTACTACCAGCCCGAGGCGTACGTACCGCAGTCGGACACCTACATCGAGAAGGACTCCTCGATCAACGAGGAGGTCGAGCGGCTGCGCCACTCCGCGACGAATTCTCTGCTCACCCGGCGCGATGTCGTGGTGGTCGCCTCCGTCTCCTGCATCTACGGCCTCGGTACGCCCCAGGAGTACGTGGACCGGATGGTCCAGCTCAAGGTCGGCGACGAGATCGACCGGGACCAGCTGCTGCGCCGCTTCGTCGAGATCCAGTACACCCGCAACGACCTCGCGTTCACCCGGGGCACCTTCCGGGTCCGCGGCGACACCATCGAGATCTTCCCGGTCTACGAGGAGCTCGCCGTCCGCATCGAGATGTTCGGCGACGAGATCGAGGCGCTCTCCACCCTCCACCCGCTCACCGGCGAGGTGATCAGCGAGGACCAGTCCCTGCACGTCTTCCCCGCCAGCCACTACGTCGCGGGTCCCGAGCGCATGGAGAAGGCGGTCAACGGCATCGAGCAGGAGCTGGAGCAGCGCCTCGCCGAGCTGGAGAAGCAGGGCAAGATGCTGGAGGCCCAGCGGCTGCGGATGCGCACCACGTACGACATCGAGATGCTCCGCCAGATCGGCACCTGTTCCGGCGTCGAGAACTACTCGATGCACTTCGACGGCCGTTCGCCCGGCACCGCTCCCAACACCCTCCTCGACTACTTCCCCGAGGACTTCCTCCTGGTCCTCGACGAGTCGCACGTCACCGTGCCGCAGATCGGCGCGATGTACGAGGGCGACGCCTCCCGCAAGCGCACCCTCGTCGACCACGGCTTCCGGCTTCCCTCCGCGCTCGACAACCGCCCGCTGAAGTGGGAGGAGTTCCTGAGCCGGATCGACCAGACCGTCTACCTCTCCGCCACCCCCGGGAAGTACGAGCTGTCCCGGGGCAACGGCTTCGTGGAGCAGATCATCCGTCCCACCGGCCTCGTCGACCCCGAGGTGGTCGTCAAGCCCACCGAGGGCCAGATCGACGACCTGGTGCACGAGATCCGCACCCGCGCCGAGAAGGACGAGCGGGTCCTGGTCACCACCCTCACCAAGA
This sequence comes from Streptomyces sp. NPDC006510, assembly GCF_040611955.1. Taxonomy (NCBI): domain Bacteria; kingdom Bacillati; phylum Actinomycetota; class Actinomycetes; order Kitasatosporales; family Streptomycetaceae; genus Streptomyces; species Streptomyces sp. NPDC006510. The sequence continues at coordinate 21,222 of NZ_JBEXPH010000072.1, forward strand.
AGATGGCCGAGGACCTCACCGACTACTTCCTGGAGCTCGGCATCCAGGTCCGCTACCTGCACAGCGACGTCGACACGCTGCGCCGCATCGAGCTGCTGCGCGAGCTGCGCTCCGGTGAGTACGACGTACTGGTCGGCATCAACCTCCTCCGTGAGGGCCTCGACCTGCCCGAGGTGTCGCTCGTCGCCATCCTCGACGCGGACAAGCAGGGCTTCCTGCGCTCGGGCACGTCCCTGATCCAGACCATCGGCCGCGCCGCCCGAAACGTCTCGGGACAGGTCCATATGTACGCGGACAAGATCACCCCGGCGATGGCGCAGGCCATCGACGAGACCAATCGCCGCCGGGAGAAGCAGATCGCCTACAACACCGAACGCGGCCTCGACCCGCAGCCGCTGCGGAAGAAGATCAACGACATCGTCGCGACGATCGCCCGCGAGGAGGTCGACACCGAGCAACTGCTCGGCACCGGCTACCGCCAGGCGAAGGGCGCCAAGGCCCCCGTTCCCGCGCTGGGCATCAAGCCGGCCGGATCCAAGAAGGCCAAGGGTGGCGGCGAAGCGGTCACCGACCGGCCCGCCACCGAACTTGCCGGAATCATCGAGGAGATGACCGAGCGGATGCGGGCGGCCGCCGCGGACCTCCAGTTCGAGGTGGCGGCCCGACTGCGCGACGAGGTCGGGGAGTTGAAGAAGGAGCTGCGCCAGATGCGGGAAGCGGGTCTCTCCTGAGCCCGCAGCATCTGGTGTGTTGCAGGAACGACACAAAACGGCCCCGAGCGGCCGCGCCACCGGCGCGACTGCGTAGGGTGCTGGAAAACCGCGCACGGACGGTTGCGGGGAAAGCGGAGAGGGGACAGCGCGTGACGGTCAATATGACCAAGGGTCAGGCCATCAGCCTGCAGAAGAGCGACGGGGGGACCCTGACCGCGGTGCGGATGGGGCTCGGCTGGCAGGCGGCACCGCGCCGGGGTCTGTTCGGTTCACGTACACGGGAGATCGACCTCGACGCATCGGCGGTGCTCTTCGCCGACAAGCAGCCGGTCGACGTGGTCTTCTTCCGTCACCTCGTCAGTGACGACGGCTCGGTCAAGCACACCGGGGACAACCTGGTCGGCGGCGCCGGTTCCGGCGGCGACGACGAGGCGATCCTCGTCGACCTGCAGCGGGTGCCGGTCCACATCGACCAGATCGTCTTTACGGTGAACTCCTTCACCGGCCAGACGTTCCAGGAGGTGCAGAACGCCTTCTGCCGCATCGTCGACGAGACCAACGGCCAGGAGCTCGCCCGCTACACGCTGGACGGCGGCGGGCAGTACACCGCCCAGATCATGGCGAAGGTGCACCGCTCGGGGAACGGGTGGCAGATGACCGCGCTCGGCAACCCGGCCAACGGCCGCACCTTCCAGGACCTGATGCCGTCGATCCTGCCGCACCTGTAGGCAGGGCACGACCAAGGAGGGCGCTGAAGATCTCGGTCCGGGTTCCCGGCAGCCAGGATCCTCAGCACCCTCCGGGCCGGTACGCATCGGTACCCGCAGCTCCCGGAGGCATCGGCCGCCGGGAGCTGCATCACATCGCACGCATCACATCGCGCTGCATCACATCGCAGCACCACACCGCACAGCAGCGAATCGTCGAGGGGACAGGGCAATGACGGCCGAGCTGGTCCGGGGGCAGAACCACACCTTGCCCCAGACCCGTCTGGAGATCCGGGTATCGGCCGGCACGCCCGTCGTGGCCGGCGCCACGCTCGGTGACGAGAACGGCACGGTGCACGGCACCGAATGGATCGCCCACCCGGGATCACCCCAGCTCCCCGGGCTCGAAGTGTCCAGACAGGCCGCCGCCGACCACCGGCTCGCCGTGGACCTCGACGCCCTGCCCGCCTCGGTGCACCGGGTCACCGTGCTGCTGGCCCTGCCGACGGGGGTCGGCGGCCCGGTCCGGTTCGGTGCGGTCGCCTCCCCGTTCGTCGCCGTCACCGGACTCGACGGCACCGAGATCGCCACCTTCACGCTCACCGGCCTGGACACCGAATCCGCGGTCGCCGCACTGGAGCTCTACCGCCGCCAGGGCGCCTGGAAGGTACGCGCAGTCGGCCAGGGCTACGCGGGCGGCCTCGACGCCATGCTCGCCGACCAGGGCCTGCCCCGGGCGGCCGAGCTTGCCCGCTCGATCCAGGACGCGGTCACCCGGGCGATGGCCCGCTCGGTCACCCCGCCCCCGCCGCGCACCCCGGACGCCGACCGGGTCGGAACCGGCGCCGGCCCCGTACCGCCCCGGGACGGCCGCCGGCCCGCCGCCCAGCCGCCCGAACCGCTCACGGAGCCCGCCACCCCGCCGCCTGCCGCCCCGACGGGCGGGCCCATCAACTACGCGCACCCGCGCCGCCAGGCCGCCGCACCCCCGCCACCCCCTCCCACCGCGCCGCCCGCCGAGCCGGGCCGCCCCGCACAGCCCGTCGCCGGGGACGCGACCGGCTGGTCCATGGACGAGCGCCTCTACAACCAGATCTGGGGCATGTTCGAGGACCTGGCCCGCACCACCGCCGCCTATCGCAGCGCCGTCGACTTCGCCGAGTCCCGCATGGACCAGGAGCTCGAACGCACCCTGTCCGACCCGCGCAGCCGGATCGGCGGCGCGGGGGACCGGGCCCGCACGGAGGCCCGCGCCAAGCGCGACGAGCTGACCGCCCGGGCCCGCGAGGCCCTCGACCGCGACCTCGCCCAGCTCGCCGCCGAGGCCGCCGTGGTGGAACCCGCGCTGCCCGCCGCGTTCGCGGGCTGGGACAACCCCGTCTGGCACGCCTACCGCGTCCCGATGGAGATCCCCATGGCGCTGCGCATCGGCGACCTCCACCTGCCCGAGAACCCCGGCCTGCACATCCCGCTGCTGGTCCGGCTGCCGCTGGAGCGCGGGATCTGGGTCGACAGCGGCCGCACGGCGTCCGACGCCGCTGCCCTGATCGACGGTGCCCGGCTGCGCAGCCTCGCCATGGAGTGCGCGGTCGCGCACGCGGCCCGGCTGCTGGCCGTCTACCCGGCCGACGAGTTCTCGGTCCATGTCATCGACCCGGCGGGCTCGGCGGCCGGAGCGCTCGCGCCCCTGGTCCGGTCGGGGGCGCTCGCCGGGCCGCCCGCCTCCGGTGCCGGGGGAGTGGCCTCGGTCCTCGCTCATCTCACCCGGCGCGTCGACCTGGTGCAGATGGCGCTCCGGGCCGGCGCCGCCGACTCGCTCCCGCCGGACCTGGACCCGGGCGAGCAGCTGCTGATCGTCAACGACTTCCCGCACGGCTTCGACGACCGAGCCGTCACCCAGCTGCGCTATCTCGCCGACGAGGGGCCCTCGGTCGGCGTCCATCTGCTGATGGTCGCGGACCGGGAGGACGCCAGTGCGTACGGGCCGGTGCTCGACCCGCTGTGGCGCTCGCTGCTGCGGCTCACCCCGGTCGCCGACGACCACCTGGCCGATCCCTGGGTGGGACACGCCTGGACGTACGAGCCGCCGCGGACGCCACCGGGCAGCCGGGTCCTGGAGCAGGTGCTCGCCAAGGTGGCGGCGGCCCGTCGCCCCCCGCGTCACTGAGGTGCCAGGCGCACCGGCGCCGAACCCACACCACTCCGACCAGCGCTTTTGAATGATCTTTACCCTCTCCTTTACCTTTCCTTGGTGTTCCCTGTACTGTTCTTTGGGCGGAGGGGAGTACTCCCGTACGCGGCGTTCCCGTCAATACGGACCGTGACCGGTCCCGGGGCGCCGGCCCGTGGTGCGCAGCCCGCGCGCCCGGGTGGAAGAGACCTCCGGCAGCGACGACGCTGATCAAGTAGCCGTAGCGAACTGCCGGAGGCGCAGTGGACGTTTCATGGACCCTCTGGGTGCTGACCATTCTTGGTCTGTCAGCCCTCATCGCCGTCGACTTCTTCATCGGGCGCAAGCCCCATGACGTGACGACCAAGGAAGCCGGGATCTGGACGATCGTCTGGATCGCGCTGGCCGCCCTCTTCGGGCTCGGCCTGCTGGTCTTCGGTGAGAGCCAGGCCTCGGGCGAGTTCTTCGCCGGCTTCATCACCGAGAAGTCGCTCAGTGTCGACAACCTCTTCGTCTTCGTCCTGATCATGGCGAAGTTCTCGGTGCCCTCGCACCTCCAGCAGCGGGTGCTGCTGGTCGGTGTGCTGATCGCGCTGGTGCTGCGGGCGATCTTCATCGCCGCCGGTGCCGCCGTGATCGCCAACTTCTCGTGGGTCTTCTACATCTTCGGCGCGTTCCTGATCTACACCGCCTGGAAGCTCATCCAGGAGGCGCGGGCCGACGAGGAAGAGGAGGAGTTCGAGGAGAACCGTCTTCTCAAGACGATCGAGCGCCGGTTCGGGGTGGCCGACCGCTACCACGGCACCAAGCTCTTCATCCGGAACAACGGCAAGCGCGTCCTGACACCGCTGATGGTCGTCATGCTCGCCATCGGCACCACCGATGTGCTGTTCGCCCTGGACTCCATCCCCGCGATCTTCGGCCTGACCCAGGACCCGTACATCGTCTTCACCGCCAACGCCTTCGCCCTGATGGGGCTGCGGCAGCTGTACTTCCTGATCGGCGGGCTGCTGAAGAAGCTGGTCCACCTCAGCTACGGGCTCTCGGCCATCCTCGGCTTCATCGGCGTGAAGCTGGTGCTGCACGCACTGCACGAGTCCGGAGTGCACGTCCCCGAGATCTCCATCCCGGTGTCGCTCGGCGTGATCTGCGGCGTGCTGGTGATCACCACGATCACCAGCCTCATGGCCAACAAGAAGCAGGCCAGGGCGGAGGCGGCCGAGAAGGCGGACGAGGTCGCCGACAAGGGCGCGGGCATCGACGCCTGACGCGCCGGACGGCCCCGCGGCCGTGCGGCCGGACCCGAACCGGCACCGGCCGGGGCGAGCAACAGTCCGTTGCCCGCCCCGGCCGGTGCGTTTCCGTACGGTGGCTCCCCGGTCCGGGGAAGCCGTGGCCGACCGGCCCGCGCTCACCTCACGCGCGCGGGCCCGGTGCGGCCGGAGTCACCAGCCGCGGGCGCGCCACTGCGGCAGCTGCGGACGCTCGTCGCCGAGCGTGGTGTCGTGGCCGTGACCCGGATAGACCCATGTCTCGTCGGGCAGCTGGCCGAAGAGCTTGGTCTCCACGTCGTGGAGCAGGCTCGCGAAGGCCTCGGGGTCCTTGTGCGTGTTGCCGACCCCGCCCGGGAAGAGGCAGTCCCCGGTGAACAGGTGCGGGGCGCCGTGCGGGTCGTCGTAGACCAGCGCGATGGAGCCCGGGGTGTGACCGACGAGATGACGGGCGGTCAGGGCGACCCTGCCCACCCGGACCGTGTCGTTGTCGTCGACGAGGACATCGGTCGGGACCGGGATGCCCTCGGCGTCGTACCGCCCGGCGTAGGTGCGCGCTCCGGTGGCCGCGACCACCTCGCCCAGCGCCTGCCAGTGGTCGCCGTGCCGATGGGTGGTGACGACGGACGCGATGCCGTCGTCACCGATCAGCCGCAGCAGCGTCCCGGCCTCGGCGGCCGCGTCGATCAGCAGCTGCTCGCCGGTGGCTCGGCAGCGCAGCAGATAGGCGTTGTTGTTCATCGGGCCGACGGCGACCTTGGAGATCATCAGATCCGTCAGCTCGTGCACATCGGCACGCCCGCCGACCTTGACCGCTCCGCTGTACGTCATACGTCTCAGCCTATAGCGGGGGCAGTACGGGAAGAGGGCCGCCCTCGACGGTCAGCGCCGCCCCATCGCGGCGCCCGCAGAGCCAGCCGAGCAGTTCGGGGGCCGTGCCCCGGACCGTGACAGGGGCGCCCTCCGCACCGCCGCCGGTCGTCCGGACCGGTCCCTTGTCGTCGGTCATCCTCGTGGACACGACATCGGGGTGCCCGTCGAACCGCTCGGCGAGGAAGTCGATCTCCCGGGAGACGAACTCCTCCGGCAGGTCCTCCAGCTCGTAGCCGATCCCCAGGTCGACATGGTGCAGCTCGACCTCGACGCGGCGGCGGAACGGGACCCGGGAGGCGGAGTCCGTCACACCGTTGCGCAGGGTGACCGTACGGGACCAGTCGGCCGGGGCCGAGGCGGCGGCCTCGAAGCGGGCCGCGCTCCCGGCCAGGTCGGCCAGCTGCTCGGCCCGCGGCCGGGGCGCGTCGCGCTCGATGTCGCGGTCGCGGGTTTCGCTGTCTGCGTACATGGGCCGGCCCTGGAGAACATTTACGAGCGCGTCGGCGTTACGAGAGAGGTGCGCAACGACATGGCCCCGGCTCCAGCCCGGCAATCGCGACGGCTGGGCGAGTGCGGCGGCGTCCAATTTCTCGGTGGCGCTGAGCAGTCGATCGGTTGCTTCACGTACGGCGTCCAGGTCGCGCGCATGATCAATCATGAGGCTGAGCCTAGCCTCGCCACTCATTCGGGTGAAGGAGTCCATGGGCGTCCGTAAATCGAATGCGCGTGCTATACGCTCGGGGTCGAAAGCTTCGTACTCCGCTGTGGCGCCCCCCATACCCTGGGACAGGGGCTCAGTTCCCCCACTTCTCTCCAGAAAGGTGCGGACCGGCGTGGCCGACCGTCTCATCGTCCGTGGCGCTCGCGAGCACAACCTCAAGAACGTCTCGCTCGACCTCCCCCGCGACTCCCTCATCGTCTTCACCGGGCTCTCCGGGTCGGGCAAGTCGTCCCTCGCGTTCGACACGATCTTCGCCGAGGGCCAGCGACGCTACGTGGAGTCGCTCTCCTCGTACGCCCGTCAGTTCCTCGGCCAGATGGACAAGCCGGACGTCGACTTCATCGAGGGCCTCTCGCCCGCCGTCTCCATCGACCAGAAGTCGACCTCGCGCAACCCGCGCTCGACGGTCGGCACCATCACCGAGGTCTACGACTACCTCAGGCTGCTCTTCGCCCGGATCGGCAAGCCGCACTGCCCGGAGTGCCGCCGGCCCATCTCGCGCCAGTCGCCGCAGGCGATCGTCGACAAGGTGCTCGGCCTGCCCGAGGGCAGCCGCTTCCAGGTGCTCTCGCCGCTGGTGCGCGAGCGCAAGGGCGAGTTCGTCGACCTCTTCGCCGATCTGCAGACCAAGGGCTACAGCAGGGCCCGGGTCGACGGCGAGACCATCCAGCTCTCCGAGCCGCCCACGCTGAAGAAGCAGGAGAAGCACACCATCGAGGTGGTCGTCGACCGTCTCACGGTGAAGGACGGCGCCAAGCGCCGGCTGACCGACTCGGTCGAGACCGCGCTCGGGCTCTCCGGAGGCATGGTCGTGCTCGACTTCGTCGACCTCCCCGAGGACGACCCCGAGCGTGAGCGGATGTACTCCGAGCACCTCTACTGCCCGTACGACGACCTCTCCTTCGAGGAGCTCGAACCGCGCTCCTTCTCCTTCAACTCGCCCTTCGGCGCCTGCCCCGACTGCACGGGTATCGGTACGCGGATGGAGGTCGACCCGGAGCTGATCGTCCCCGACGAGGAGAGGTCGCTCGACGGGGGCGCGATCCACCCCTGGTCGCACGGCCACACCAAGGAGTACTTCGGCCGGCAGATCGACGCGCTCGCCGCCGCTCTCGGGTTCCGTACGGACATCCCCTGGGCCGGGCTGCCGCAGCGCGCCAGGAAGGCCCTGCTCTTCGGCCACAAGATCCAGACCGAGGTCCGCTACCGCAACCGCTACGGACGGGAGCGCGCGTACACCACGCCCACGTTCGAAGGCGCGGTGCAGTTCGTCAAGCGGCGGCACGCCGACGCCGAGAGCGACTCCAGCCGGGAGCGTTTCGAGGGCTATATGCGCGAGGTGCCCTGCCCGACCTGTGAGGGCACCAGGCTCAAGCCGATCGTCCTCGCGGTGACGGTGATGGAGAAGTCCATCGCCGAGGTCGCCGCGATGTCGATCAGCGAGTGCGCCGAATTCCTCGGCCGGATGAAGCTCAACGCCCGCGACAAGAAGATCGCCGAACGGGTGCTGAAGGAGGTCAACGAGCGGCTGAGGTTCCTCGTCGACGTCGGTCTCGACTACCTCTCGCTCAACCGCGCGGCCGGCACCCTGTCCGGCGGCGAGGCGCAGCGCATCCGACTGGCCACCCAGATCGGCTCCGGCCTGGTGGGCGTGCTGTACGTGCTGGACGAACCATCCATCGGCCTGCACCAGCGGGACAACCACCGGCTGATCGAGACCCTGGTCCGGCTCCGCGACATGGGCAACACGCTCATCGTCGTCGAGCACGACGAGGACACCATCAAGGTCGCCGACTGGGTCGTCGACATCGGCCCCGGTGCCGGTGAGCACGGCGGCAAGGTGGTCCACTCCGGATCGCTCAAGGAGCTGCTGGTCAATGGCGAGTCGATCACCGGTCAGTATCTGACCGGCGAGAAGCAGATCCCGATGCCCGACATCCGGCGCCCCGTCGACCCGCAGCGCAGGCTCACGGTGCACGGCGCCCGGGAGAACAACCTCCAGGACATCGACGTCTCCTTCCCGCTCGGCCTGCTCACGGCCGTCACGGGCGTCTCGGGTTCGGGAAAGTCGACGCTGGTCAACGACATCCTCTACACCCACCTGGCGCGAGAGCTGAACGGCGCCAAGTCGGTCCCCGGCCGGCACACCCGGGTCGACGGCGACGACCTGGTGGACAAGGTGGTGCACGTCGACCAGTCGCCCATCGGCCGGACCCCCCGGTCCAACCCGGCCACGTACACCGGCGTCTTCGACCATGTCCGCAAGCTGTTCGCGGAGACGATGGAGGCGAAGGTGCGCGGCTATCTGCCGGGCCGCTTCTCCTTCAACGTCAAGGGCGGCCGCTGCGAGAACTGCTCCGGCGACGGCACCATCAAGATCGAGATGAACTTCCTGCCGGATGTGTATGTCCCGTGCGAGGTCTGCCACGGAGCGCGCTACAACCGGGAGACCCTGGAGGTCCACTACAAGGGCAAGTCCATCGCCGAGGTGCTGGACATGCCGATCGAGGAGGGCCTGGAGTTCTTCGAGGCCGTTCCGACGATCGCCCGCCACCTCCGCACGCTCTACGAGGTGGGTCTCGGATATGTGCGGCTCGGCCAGTCCGCGCCGACCCTCTCCGGCGGTGAGGCGCAGCGCGTGAAGCTCGCCAGCGAGCTGCAGAAGCGCTCCACCGGCCGTACGGTCTACGTCCTGGACGAGCCGACCACGGGGCTGCACTTCGAGGACATCAGCAAGCTCATCAAGGTGCTCTCCGGGCTGGTCGACAAGGGCAACTCGGTGATCGTCATCGAGCACAACCTCGATGTGATCAAGACCGCGGACTGGGTCATCGACATGGGCCCCGAAGGAGGCAGCGGCGGCGGCCTGGTCATCGCCGAGGGGACTCCGGAGGAGGTCGCCGGGGTTCCGGCCAGCCACACCGGCAAGTTCCTCCAGGGCATCCTGGACCCGGACCGGGTGAACGAGGCCGCGGTGCCCGCGGCCCGCAAGCCGGTGCGGAAGGTGGCCGCGAAGAAGGCGGTCGCCGCGAAGTCGACCCCGGCGAGGAAGACGGCCACGGCCAGGACGGGCGCGGGCCAGACCGCGAAGTCCGCCACGGCCAAGACCGCCAAGACGGCTGCGGCGAAGAAGCCCGCGGCGAAGAAGGCGACCCGCGCGCGCAAGGCCTGACGCCCGTGCGCCGGGGCGGCGGCTCCCGGACCCCGGGGGCCGCCGCCTCCGTTCTGCCGCCACCGGGCCGCTGACCAGCGAAGACCGGCCTCGGGTGGCCCGGCCGCAGGGCCGTCCGTCTCCGCCGGTATCGTCGGTTCTGTCACCGATGGCTCCGATGCCCGCGGTACTCCTGGTACTCGCGGTGCGTCGGTTGTGTCCGGTGCCCATCCGCCCCTCTGACCAGTGGAGACCGCATGTCCGGCCAGCCCGCCGCCCGCCGTACCGTGCTGAAGGGTGCCGCTCTCGCCGGCGCCGCCGGGCTGGGAGTGGCCGCCTGCTCGACCGAATCGAAGCTCGGCCACGCCGAGACGCCGACGCCGACCGCTCCCGTCGAGCTCGGCTCGCCGGACGAGGTTCCGGTCGGCGGATCCAAGCTCTACCGCAACCAGCGGGTCATCGTGAACTGCCCGGCCAAGGGCCAGTACAAGGCGTTCAGCGCCCAGTGCACCCACGCGGGCTGCCTGTTGGACAAGGTCGAGGACAACGTGGGGCGGTGCCCCTGCCACGGCAGCCACTTCGACACGACGACCGGCAAGGCGATGCACGGCCCGGCGACCGCGCCGCTGCCCTCCGTCCCGGTCCGGGTCGAGGGCGGAAAACTGGTCGCGGGCCCCGACGCCTGACACCTCCCCGAAGCCCGATACCGCCGCCCCCGGCCCCGAAGCCCGATACCGCCCCCGGCACCGGCCGGGGGCGGATTCACTCCCAGTCCCAGTCGATGCCGACCAGACCGGGCCGTACCCCCTGCTCCACCAGGTGAACGGTCCGGTGCCTGCCAGTCAGCGTGAGGTCCGTGCGGGCGCTCCGCGGCGCCCCCGCCGAGACCTGGGCGAAGCGCCGGCACCGTACCGGCAGCGCGGCCTCGTCGAAGGCCACCTGGAGCACGTACTGCCCGCCGCCGAAGCTGAACCCCCGCACGTACTCCCCGCTCGGACCACCCGTGCCGTCGTCGAAGCCGTAGCCGAAGAGGTACGTGTCGCCCGCCCTCAACCGGGTGTCGAAGAGCAGCTCGGCGACGAGTACCCCCGTCTCGCCGTCCCAGCGGACCCGCCCCGTCCGGCAGTTCTCCCCGGCCGTCACCGTCACCCGCGCCGGATCGCAGCCCGGATCGCCCCGGTGGACGGCGAGGTAGCGGTCGATGTCGTCCCGGTGGGCACGCACCACATGCTGCGACTCGCGCTGCCGCAGCTCCCGGCCGGGACCGATCCGTACCCGCTCGTGATGCCCCACCGTGTGCAGTCCGCCGTCCACCGGTGAACCCATGGCCGCGAGCAGCCGCTCCACGGCGCCGGACGACTCCATCAGGGAACGGTACGAACGCGCGGCCGGACGGTCGGCCTCCGGGCGTGCACCCCCGGTTCCCAGCAGCCGGAGCAGCGAGTTCCCCGGCAGCCCCAGCACCTCCTCCAGCGCCTTCACAGCCCGCAGGGACTCGGCGCGCTGCGGGCGCCTGGCCCCTTGCTGCCAGTAACTCAGGCTCGTCACCCCGACCTTGACGCCGCGGTGCGCGAGATGGTGCTGCACCCGCTGGAGCGGCAGCCCCCGCACGGAGAGGGCGGTGCGCAGAGCCAGATGGAACGGGCCGGTGTGCAGCACCTGCGCCAGTTCGGCCTCGCTGTGCTGCATGGGGACCTCCAGGTGAACGTTCACGACGCGGGGTGGGGAGACCTCGTCGGCAGGGGGCGTGCCGCAGGTGGCCGGGGGAGGGCCGTTCACGTATCCGCCACGCCGTTCACACCGCGATGTTCCCCCGCATTGAAGCGTGTTGACCCGTCTCCGACAACGGTCGATGCTCCTCGAACAGCGTCCGGACGCTCTCCTCCGATCCCACACCCCCGCCTCGGGAGGAACGTCATGCGTAACCGAAAAATCCGAACGGGACGGCTCCATGCCGTGGCCGCCCTGGCCGCCGTGCTCCTCGCCGGGCCGACGGCGACCGCCTCGGCGGCCCCGGCGCCCACCACGGACGTCTCCGCCGCGCGGACCGCCACCACGACCGGCCCGGCCGTCGGTGCCCTCGCCGCCACCCAGCGGCTGAACATCACCATGCAGGCCCAGCAGAAGACCAACTGGTGCTGGGCGGCGTCCGGCAACACCATCGCCACCTGGTTCGGCCGCAACTACTCGCAGAATCAGTTCTGCAACGCCGCCTTCGGCCGCGCCCAGGGCTACGAGTGCCCCAACTCGCAGGCCTCGCTCGGCGATGTCCAGGACGGTCTGTACTGGGCCGGCATCAACCCCGGTTCGTACGTCACCGGCTGGCTGCGCTACCCGACCGTCCAGGCCGAGATCGCCGCCGGCCGCCCCGTCGAGACCCGCATCCAGTGGTCGTCGGGCGGTGGACACATGCATGTCCTGTACGGGTACGACGACTCCGACAGCTGGGTCTACTGGGGCGATCCCTGGCCCTCCAGCAACCGCTACAACTGGGCCTCGCACGCCTGGTACGTGAACAACAACGAGTTCTCCTGGACCCACTCGCTCCACCGGATCGGAGCGTGACGGAATGATCCGCAAGACCGCACGGTCCGCACACGTCATACGGTCCGCACGCGCCGCACGGCCTTCGCGGGCCGCCCGGTCCGTGGCCGCCGCCCTGGCCGGCACCGGCGTACTGGCCGGCACCGCCCTGTTCACCGTCGCGGCCCCCGGGGCGGCCGCCGCCACCGGACCCACAGCGGGCCCGGCCGCCCTGGCAGCTGCCCGGAAGGCGGCCACCGACCCCGCCACCCTGGACACCCTGGCCCGCTTCTTCGCCCGCGAGGGCACGGTCACCAGGTCGGCGGCGGTTCCACGCATCGAGGGCGCCGCCGTCCCCGTGTACACGCTCGATCCGGACTTCGTGGCCGGGAAGCCGGGGGCGCCCGTCGCCAGGCTGGACTACCTCGCCACCACGGCCGTCTCCGCGGACGGTCAGAAGGCGTCCCTGTGGACCCTTCCGAAGGAAGGGAAGGACGGCGGCTGGCAGGTGGTGAACATCGCCACCGGCGACGACGAGACCCGGTACGCCGCCGCGGGCGCGCGCAAACTCCCCGGCGGGACGGTCTTCCGTGAGCCGCAGGTGGACGCCTGGTACGTCCGGAAGGGGACGAAGGTGCTCCCGCTGGACCAGGACGCGGTCCGCGCGGTCGGCGCCCGCGGCACGACGACGGCCGCCTACCGCGCCCGGGTGCGCGATGCCTACGGCGACAAGCTCCCCGGCTCCGGATACGCCCGCTCCGGCAAGGCGGGCGGCTACTCCCCGCCCGCCGCCCCCGGCAGCCGGGAGACCGGGACGGTCGCCGCGAGCACGGCGTCCGGCACGGCGCTGACCGCCACCTCGACCGCCGCCGGAGCGGGCGCCCTCGTCGCACTCGCCCTCAGCGGTCTCACCGTCCTGCGCAACCGTCGCCGCCGGGAGAGCCAGTGACCGGCCGCGGCATCCGCTGACCCCGTGCTCCGGGGCGCGCTCCCGCGATCCGCGCCCCGGAGCACGGCACCACGTGCGGCCCGGCCGCACTGTCACTGCCCGCAAGTAGGGTGGGACACATGGCAGACCCCTCCAGCTACCGCCCCAAGCCGGGACAGATCCCCGACTCCCCGGGGGTCTACAAATTCCGCGACGAACACCGCCGGGTGATCTACGTCGGCAAGGCCAAGAACCTGCGCCAGCGCCTGGCCAATTACTTCCAGGACCTGGCCGCGCTCCACCCGCGTACGCGCACGATGGTCACCACGGCGGCCTCGGTGGAATGGACGGTGGTCTCCACGGAGGTCGAGGCCCTCCAGCTGGAGTACTCCTGGATCAAGGAGTTCGACCCCCGGTTCAACGTCAAGTACCGCGACGACAAGAGCTATCCGTATCTCGCGGTCACGCTCAACGAGGAGTTCCCGCGCGTCCAGGTGATGCGCGGAGCCAAGAAGAAGGGCGTGCGCTACTTCGGTCCGTACGGGCACGCCTGGGCGATCCGCGAGACCGTCGACCTGATGCTCCGGGTCTTCCCGGTGCGCACGTGCTCCGCCGGAGTCTTCAAGAACGCCGCCAGGACCGGCCGCCCGTGCCTCCTCGGCTACATCGGCAAGTGCTCGGCCCCCTGCGTGGGCCGGGTCACCCCCGAGGAACACCGCGAACTGGCCGACGACTTCTGCCACTTCATGGCCGGCCGGACCGGTACGTACATCCGCCGCCTGGAGAAGGACATGATGGCGGCGGCCGAGGAGATGGAGTACGAACGGGCGGCCCGGCTCCGCGACGACGTGGAGGCCCTCAAGCGGGCCATGGAGAAGAGCGCCGTCGTCCTGGCCGACGCCACCGACGCCGACCTGATCGCGGTCGCCGAGGACGAGCTCGAAGCCGCCGTCCAGATCTTCCACGTACGCGGCGGCCGGGTGCGCGGCCAGCGCGGCTGGGTCACCGACAAGGTCGAGAACGTCGATACCCCGGGCCTGGTCGAGCACGCCCTCCAGCAGCTGTACGGCGAGGAGGCGGGCGACGCCGTCCCCAAGGAGGTCCTCGTCCCGGCCCTGCCCGAGGACCCGGACGCGGTCTCCCAGTGGCTCGCCGGCCGCCGGGGCTCCCAGGTCAGCCTGCGCATCCCGCAGCGCGGCGACAAGAAGGACCTGATGACGACGGTCCAGCGCAACGCCCAGCAGGCGCTGGGGCTGCACAAGACCAAGCGCGCCTCCGACCTGACCACTCGCTCCCGCGCCCTGGAGGAGATCGCCGAGGCTCTCGGCCTCGACACCGCCCCGCTGCGCATCGAGTGCTTCGACATCTCGCATCTCCAGGGCGACGACGTGGTCGCCTCGATGGTCGTCTTCGAGGACGGCCTCGTCCGCAAGAGCGAGTACCGCCGCTTCCAGATCAAGGGCTTCGAGGGCCAGGACGACGTCCGGTCGATGCACGAGGTGATCGGCCGCCGGTTCAAGAGATACCTCCAGGACAAGGAGCGGACGGGGGAGTGGGAGGAGACCCCCGCCGAGACCGGACCGGTCCCGGACCCCACCACCGCCCCCGACACCGCCTCCGATCCGGACGCCGAGCCCCGCGAGGACGACGGCCGTCCCAAGCGGTTCGCCTATCCGCCGCAGCTCGTCGTGGTCGACGGCGGCCAGCCGCAGGTCGCCGCGGCCAAACGGGCCCTCGACGAGCTGGGGATCGACGACATCGCCGTCTGCGGCCTCGCCAAGCGCCTCGAAGAGGTCTGGCTGCCCGATGACGACGACCCCGTCGTCCTGCCCCGCTCCAGCGAGGGCCTCTACCTCCTCCAGCGCGTCCGTGACGAGGCCCACCGCTTCGCGATCACGTATCAGCGCGCCAAGCGGGCCAAACGCATCCGTTCCAGCCCCCTGGATGCCGTCACCGGTCTCGGGGAAACCCGGAAACAGGCGTTGATCAAGCATTTCGGCTCCGTGAAGAAGCTGAAGCAGGCGACAATCGACGAGATCTGCGAGGTTCCGGGGATAGGCCGCAGGACGGCGGAATCAGTGGCTGTCGCCCTCGCCTCGGCCGCCCCGGCCACGCCCGCCGTGAACACGGCGACAGGAGAGATCATTGAAGAGGACGACGGGGGCAGCACGACATGACCGAGCGTGAAAACGAACACCAAGCCGAGCGCGAGCAAGCAGTCGAGCACGGCGGCACCGACCGAGCAGACGGAGCAGGACACGTGAGTACGGGCACCACGAACGAGACGGGCGACGGGAGTGCGACCATCCCCGAGCTGGTGATCATCTCGGGGATGTCGGGCGCCGGGCGCAGCACGGCGGCCAAGTGTCTGGAGGACCTCGGCTGGTTCGTCGTCGACAACCTGCCACCCGCGCTGATCCCCACCATGGTCGAGCTCGGCGCCCGCTCGCAGGGCAACGTGGCACGGATCGCCGTCGTCGTCGACGTCCGGGGGCGCCGCTTCTTCGACAACCTGCGCGAATCCCTCGCCGATCTGGAGGCCAAGCACGTCACCCGGCGGATCGTCTTCCTGGAGTCCTCCGACGACGCCCTCGTCCGCCGCTTCGAATCGGTCCGCCGCCCGCACCCCCTCCAGGGCGACGGCCGGATCGTCGACGGCATCGCCGCCGAGCGCGACCTGCTGCGCGAGCTGCGCGGCGACGCCGACCTGGTGATCGACACCTCCAGTCTCAACGTGCACGAACTGCGCGCCAAGATGGACGCCCAGTTCGCCGGCGACGAGGAGCCGGAGCTGCGGGCCACGGTGATGTCGTTCGGATTCAAGTACGGCCTGCCGGTCGACGCCGACCTGGTGGTCGACTGCCGCTTCCTGCCCAACCCGCACTGGGTGCCCGAGCTGCGCCCGTTCACCGGGCTCAACGAGGAGGTCTCCGCCTACGTCTTCGACCAGCCCGGCGCCAAGGAATTCCTCAACCAGTACACGGAGCTGCTCCAGCTCATCGCCGCCGGGTACCGCCGCGAGGGCAAGCGCTATGTGACGATCGCCGTCGGCTGCACGGGCGGCAAGCACCGTTCGGTCGCCATGTCCGAGAAGCTGGCGGCCCGGCTCGCGACCGAAGGCATCGAGACCGTCCTCGTCCACCGGGACATGGGGCGCGAGTGACCAGCCGCAATCTGCGCCTGCGACGGCTGCGCAGAGCCACCTCTGCGCTGCCCGGCCGCAAGACGCAGCCCAAGGTCGTCGCCCTCGGCGGTGGCATGGGCCTGTCCGCGTCGCTCGCGGCGCTCCGCCGGATCACCGGCGATCTCACCGCCGTGGTCACCGTCGCCGACGACGGCGGCTCCAGCGGCCGGCTCCGCGAGGAGCTCGGCGTGCTGCCGCCCGGCGACCTGCGCAAGGCGCTCGCCGCCCTGTGCGGTGACGACGACTGGGGCCAGACCTGGGCGCGGGTGATCCAACACCGCTTCCAGTCCAAGGGCGATCTGCACGAGCACGCGGTCGGCAATCTGCTGATCGTCGCGCTCTGGGAGCAGCTCGGCGACCACGTCCAGGCGCTCGACCTGGTCGGCAAGCTCCTCGGGGCGCACGGCCGGGTGCTCCCCATGTCCGCCGTTCCGCTGGAGCTCCAGGCACTCGTCCGGGGCCACGACCCGGCCCGCCCGGACGACGTGGACACCGTGCGCGGACAGGCCACCGTGGCGCTCACCCCCGGCGAGGTGCAGTCCGTCCACCTCGTCCCGCACGACCCGCCGGCCGTCCCCGAGGCCGTCGCCGCGGTCCTCGACGCCGACTGGGTGGTGCTCGGTCCGGGGTCCTGGTTCTCCTCCGTGATCCCGCACCTGCTCGTCCCGGAACTGCTCGACGCGCTCGTCGAAACCAAGGCCCGCAGGGTCCTCTCGCTCAACCTCGCACCGCAACCCGGTGAAACTGATGGCTTCTCACCGCAGCGTCATTTGGAGGTTTTGGGACGACACGCCCCTAAACTCGCCCTGGACGTGGTGCTGGCCGACGAAGCCGCTGTGCCCGATCGTGAGTCCCTCGCCGACGCCGCCAAGCGGCTCGGCGCCGCGGTCGAGCTGGCGCCGGTGGCCTCACCCGACGGCGTTCCGATCCATGATCCGGAGCTGTTGGCCGCCGCGTACGACCGTATTTTTCGGATGCATGGAAGGATCGGCCCATGGCGATGACGCCAGCGGTGAAGGACGAAATCTCTCGGCTTCCCGTGACCCGGACCTGCTGCAGGAAGGCAGAAGTCTCGGCGATTCTTCGGTTCGCGGGTGGGCTGCACCTGGTGAGCGGCCGGATCGTGATCGAGGCCGAGCTGGACACCGGGAACGCGGCGCGTCGGCTGAAGCGGGACATCCTGGAAATCTTCGGGCACAGCTCGGAGCTGATCGTGATGGCTCCCGGCGGACTGCGGCGCGGCTCGCGCTTCGTCGTACGGGTGGTGGCGGGCGGCGACCAGCTGGCGCGCCAGACCGGTCTGGTGGACGGCCGCGGCCGTCCCATCCGCGGACTGCCCCCGCAGGTGGTCTCGGGGGCCACCTGCGACGCCGAGGCGGCCTGGCGCGGGGCCTTCCTGGCCCACGGC
>NZ_JBEXPH010000073.1:0-38769 GCF_040611955.1 Streptomyces sp. NPDC006510
TATGCCTACCCGCCGACCGCCGGGCATCCGACCCATGCGGTCGCCGGGGCCCCTGGCGGCTATCCGAATGCCTCGGCTCCCGGGACGTTCGGGGGCCACCCGACGGGGCCGGTGGCGCCTCAGCCGCCCCGCAAGCGCAACCGTGTCGCACTGGTCGTCGCGGGAGTGGTCGTCGCCGCACTCGTCGGCGGCGGCGCGTACATGGTGGGGCAGCGGGGCACCGATGACGGCTCGAAGAACGCCCAGGGCGACAAGCAGAGCAGTGCGCCGCAGACCGGCGGCAAGACGCCGAGCGCCGACGACGCCGGCGACAACAGCAAGGCCCCGGCGGAACCGAAGGGCTCCGTGTACAAGAACCTCAGCATTCCTGGCGATTACACGGTGACCTTCGCCGACGAGCCGCCACGCCCCGAGCACCTGGACGTGAACTACGACGGTGACTTCGGATACGACAGAGACACCCTCTTCGGGGATGACGCCGTCGCCACCAACAGCAGCGAAAACACCATGGCGTTGCTGGGAGCCGATGAACCGGGGTCGCTGGCCGGCTGCCGTGCCAACACCCGGTACACCACCCGCATCGAGAAGGACAAGCTCAGCAAGGGGTCCCGGATCTGCGTGAAGACCGGCTCGGGGCACTACGGCCTGGTCACCGTGCACGGTTTCGCCTCGAAGGACGACCCGAGCCAGTTCGTCAACGTGGACCTCACCGTGTGGCGCAACGTGGAGAACCCCTGATCCGACGCACCGTTCGTCCGTGCCGGCCCCGGTGTGGGCACGGACGAGTGGGACCGTGCCGGATCAGCCCGAGGTCGGCGGCGTTAGGCCGTTCGCCTCGTACCGGACGACTTCAGGGAAGTGGCGCAGCTCTTCCGGGGTTCCGTCCATGGCCTTGCGGGCCGCCGCGCGCAGGTCGTCGCTGATGCCGGGGTCCGGCCGGAATCCGCGCGATCGCGACCCGGTCGTCCTCGGCCTGGGCGATCCGAAGGCCCGTCTTCAGGAAGTAGCGCAGGTCGTCGACCGCACCCTCGAGAGCCTTCTGCGCCTCCCGGTGGACACCCTTGCCGATGTCCGGGTCGGCCACCAGGGCCTTGAAGACAGCACGCACCCGCGCGGGTGCCCCGTCCGGTGAACGGGCACCCGCGCGAGCCGGCACGCGGCGCGGAGGTCGGCGGAGGTCAGCAGCCGCCGCAGTTGTAGTACGTCACGTCCCAGTGGTTGCCCTCGTCGGCGTAGATGTTGCCGGAACCCGCCTTGTACTGGGGGGCACCGTCACCGCGCACGCCGATGTAAGTGAAGACGTTGTGGACGTAGTTGGTGAGGCAGGTCGACTTGGCGAAGTCGAGCTTGTAGCCGTTCCAGTGCGAGTACGTGCCACCGGCGTGCCCGGTCTCGGTGCCACCGGTGATGTTCAGCGCGCAGCCCGTGGCGCTCTTGAGGGTCTGGGCACCCTGCGCGGTGGCCAGGTTGAGCTGGTCGAACGAGGTGCAGGTGGCGACGTTGCGGTCGGAGCAGCCGCCGGAGGACGACCAGGTGATCCCGGAGGAGCTGAACCGGGCGGTGGCCTCGGCGTGGGTGAGCTTGGTGACGGCGTGGGCCTGGGTGGCGCCGCCGCCGAGGACACCGACGCCCGGGGCGAAGAGGACGCCGAGGACGAGGGCGAGTGCGGTCAGGACGGGGCGCAGTCTCATATGGGACACCATGGGGGGACTCCTCCTGCTCATGACAAGTAAGGGCATGGAGATACTGCCCGAGTTCTACGCGCGTCCGCCAGAGGGCGGCGGCAATGACGGGCGGCAATTGGGCCGCCGTTCGGTCATCGTTCGGCCTTGATTCGCAACATCCCCCCATGGCTTGATGTTGAACATTGAACTAGATAGCGCTACAGTCAATCTCGTTGAAGGTTAAACAAACACTTCGACCACTGCTGGACCACTGCTTGCCCCCGCTCGATCACGCTCGATCACGTCCCCCGAGGAGGAGCCATGGCTCTGTTCAACCGCAAGAACAACAACGCCCCGTCCGCCACCGCCACCGTCGCCCCCGCCGTGGATCCGGCCCTCGCCGCCCTCACCGGTGACTACGCGATCGACCCGGCCCACAGCAGCATCGGCTTCACCGTGCGCCACGCGATGGTCACCAATGTGCGCGGCTCCTTCGGTGAGCACGGGGGCAGCCTGAAGCTGGACGGATCCGACCCGGCGAACTCAACCGCCTCGATCGACGTCAGGATCGCCAGCGTCGACACCGGCATCGCCGACCGCGACGGCCACCTGGTCAGCGGCGACTTCTTCGACGCCGAGAAGTTCCCGCTCATGACGTTCCGCTCCACGCAGGCCGAGCAGCTCGGCGGTGACATGTACCGCATCACCGGTGACCTCACCATCAAGGACGTCACGCGTCCGCTCTCCATCGACCTGGAGTTCAACGGCTCCGCCACCGACGTCTACGGCAACGAGCGGGTCGGCTTCGAGGGCAGCGCGGACATCCTGCGCTCCGACTGGGGCCTGACCTGGAACGCGGCGCTGGAGACCGGCGGCGTGATGGTCAGCGACAAGGTCAAGCTCAACTTCGACATCTCCGCGATCAAGTCCGCCGCGACGCAGGCCTGATGCCCCTTCTCGGCGCCTGATGCCGCCCCCCGCGGCCTTCCGCCACCTCATGCCTGAAACCCGAGCGCGCCCGTCCTGCCCTCCCCCGCCGGGGAGGGAGGCGGGCGCTCGGCGTTGCCCCGGTCAGACCCGGCGGGCGGCGACCGCGCGGCGCACGTCATCGGCGATCAGGTCCGCGTTGATCGCCGCGGCGGCCCGCACTCCGGCGGCGGCCACGGCGATGACCTGGCCCTTCGGGTCGGCGACATTGCCGGCCACCCGGACGCCGGGCACCTCCGTCGCCCCGTCCGGGTCGGCGGCGACGTACGTGCCGATCACCTGATCCGCCGCCTTCATCCCGGTCGCGTCCAGGCCCAGGCCCGCGAGGAATTCCGCGCGGGCGGTGAAGCGGGGCTGCACCACCACGGCCTCGCACGCGAGGACCCGGCCTCCCGCCAGCCGGACCCCGGTGAGCCGGTCGTCCGTCACGTCGAGACCGGCCACCTCGCCGTCGACCACGGCGATGCCCCGGGCGGCCAGTTGCTCGTACTCCTCATCGGTGGGCTCGGGCCCGGTGTGGCGGAAGAGAGTGATGTCCTCGCTCCACTGGCGCCACAGCAGCGCCTGGTGCACGGCCAGCGGTCCGGTGGACAGGACGCCGATCGGGCGGGAGGCGACCTCCCAACCGTGGCAGTACGGGCAGTGCAGGACCTCGCGCCCCCACCGTTCGGCCACGCCCGGCACCGGGGGCAGCTCGTCGACGAGGCCGGTGGTCACCAGCAGCCGGCGCGCCACGACCGGGGCCCCCTCCTTCCGTACGACCCGGAACCCCTCGCCGTCGGGCAGCCGCTCGGCGGCCACCACCACGTCCCGGACGACCTCGGCCCCGTAACGGGTCACCTCGGCCCGGCCGGTGGCCAGCAGCTCCGAGGGCGGGACGCCGTCGTGTCCCAGGTAGCCGTGCATGTGCGGGGCCGGGGCGTTGCGCGGCCGCCCCGCGTCGATCACCAGCACCGACCGGCGTGCCCTGGCCAGGGTCAGGGCTCCGCTCAGTCCGGCGGAGCCACCGCCGATCACCACCGCGTCGTAGTGCCGGTCCGCGTCGCCGCCCCCGCTCGTCACCTCGTCACCGCTGTTCACGCTGTCGTCCCCGGTCATTTCGCTCATGCGGAGCACCTCCCTTTCACCGGAGAGCGTCCGCGAAGAAGCACATTTTCGGCAAGCTTCATTGCCGGAACAGCAAACACCGCCCTAGAGGCTGTCCTCTTCCGGTTCGCCGACCGTCTGCTCCGACCAGATGACCTTGCCCGTCTCGGTGTAGCGGGTGCCCCAGCGCTCGGCGAACTGGGCGACGAGGAACAGGCCCCGGCCGCCCTCGTCCGTCGTCGCCGCGTAGCGCAGATGCGGGGAGGTGCTGCTGCTGTCGGACACCTCGCAGATCAGGTTGCGGTCGTACAGCAGGCGGACCCCGATGGGTGCCGTGCCGTAGCGCACCGCGTTGGTGACCAGTTCGCTCAGGATCAGTTCGGTGGCGAACGCCTCCTCCTCCAGGCCCCGGTCGGTGAGCCACTGGGCGACGTTCTTGCGGACTCCGGCGACCGCCGCCGGATCGGTGGCCACGGCCCACTGCGCGACCTGGTCGGGATCGAGCGTGCGGGTGCGGGCCACGAGCAGGGCGACATCGTCGTCCGGCTGTTCGTGCAGCAGCGCGTCGAGCACGTCGTCGCACGTCTCCTCCGGCGTCCGGTCGCGGCCGGCGAGGCAGTCGCGCAGCAGGCCGAGACCGGTGTCGATGTCCCGGCCCCGCCGCTCGACGAGCCCGTCCGTGTAGAGGACCAGCCGGCTTCCCTCGGGTACGTGGAACTCGGCCGCCCCGAAGGGCATGCCGCCGATGCCGAGGGGCAGTCCGGTCGGAACCTCGGGGAACTCGACGGTGCCGTCGGGAAGGACCAGCACGGGCCCGGGGTGGCCGGCCCGGGCCACCTCGCAGTTCCCGGAGACCGCGTCGTAGATCGCGTACAGACAGGTGGCTCCGGCGATCTCGACACCGCCGTCGTCGGTGGCTTCCTCCCGGTCGATCCGGCCGACCAGCTCGTCGAGATGCCCGAGGAGTTCGTCGGGCGCGGGATCCAGCAGGGAGAAGTTGTGGACACTGGTGCGCAGCCGCCCCATGGTGGCCGCGGCGTGCAGCCCGTGCCCGACCACGTCGCCGACGACCAGCGCCACCCGGGCGCCGGACAGCGGGATCACATCGAACCAGTCGCCTCCCACTCCCTCCTGCGCCGGCAGATAGCGGTGGGCGACATCGAGGGCGTTCTGCTCGGGCAGGCCGCGGGGCAGCAGACTGCGCTGGAGCGTGACGGCCATCGAGTGCTCCCGTGTGTACCGGCGGCCGTTGTCCACGCCGACCGCGGCCCGGGCCACCAGTTCCTCCGCGAAGGACAGATCGTCGTCGTCGAACGGTTCCGAATCGCCCGAGCGCCAGAAGTTGGCCATGCCCAGGATGACGCCGCGCGCGTGCAGCGGCACCGACAGGAGCGAGTGGAATCCGTGCGCCCTGATCCGCTCGGCCACATCGGGCTCCCAGTTCCGCCAGCCCAGCTTCAGGAAATCGCTCTGCAGATCGGCCTCGTCGTTGTGCGCGCGCATGGCCCGGATCCTGGTGGGGACGAAGCTCACCACGTGGCCGAGCGGATACAGCGGATGGTCCGCTCGGACCGCCGCGACGGCGGTGCGGCGCATCTCCAGCGTGCCGCCGTCCGGTGTCACCGGTTCGTCCCCGCGCAGTACGGGGTCGGCGAGGTCGACCGTCGCGGCGTCGGCGAATCCGGGGATCGCCACCTCCGTCAGCTCCTGGGCCGTCCGGGTCACATCGAGGGTGGTGCCGATCCGGGCACCGGCCTCGTACAGGAGCAGCAGCCGTTCGGTCGCGTACTCCGCCTGCCCCGTGACCGCGCGGAGTTCGGTGGTGTCCCGCAGGGTCACCACCGTGCCGGGCGGCCCGCCGTGCGCGTCGGTCGGACGGAGGTTGACGGCCAGCAGCCGGTTGCCGGCCCGCAGCACCTCGTCCGAGACGGTCCGGCCGGAGACGAACAGATCCGCGGTACCGGGGGTCAGCCCGAGGTCCGCCACCACCCGGCCCTCGGCGTCCGGGGGCAGGTCGAGGAGTCTGCGGGCCTCGTCGTTGGCCAGCGTCAGCCGCCGGTCGGCCCCGACGATCAGGACGCCCTCGCGGACCGCGTGCAGCACCGCGTCGTGGTGCTCGTACATCCGGGTCATCTCGGCGGGTCCGAGCCCATGGGTCTGCCGCCGCAGCCGTCTACTCAGGAGCGCCGCGCCGCCCGCGGTGAGCGCGAGCGCGACCGCCGCGGCGCCCGCGCCGAACGGGATGGAGCGGTTCGCCACGCTGTTCACCGACTCGACGGTGATCCCCACCGAGACCACGCCGGCGACCGAGCCGTCCGGCCGGGGCACGGGCACGATCGTATCGACCACGGGTCCACGGCTTCCGGTGAAGGTCAGGGTGACGCCCGGCCCGGTCAGCGCCTCCTGGTAGGGGCCGATGAGGTGCTTGCCGATCAGCGCGGGGTCGGGGTGGGTGTAGCGGATGCCCTGGGGGCTCGCCACGACCACGGAATCGACATGGGTTTGTCTCCGGACCTCCTCGGCGCGCGGCTGCAGTATCGCGGTGGGGTTCTTGCTGTCCAGCGCCGCCGCGGTCCCGGGCGAATGGGCGAAGGTCTCCGCGACGCTCAGGGTGCGGGCCCGGGCCTCGGACATGGAGTCGCGGCGGCCCTCCACCACCAGCGCTACCGCCCCCGCCACGACGAGCAGCAGCACGAGACCGAGGACGAAGCAGAAGACCTGGCCGGCCACGGTGTGCACACTGAGCAGGGAGCGCAGTCCGTGGCTCGGCGGCCGGCGGGTCAGGTCCCGGCCGGACGGCGCGGGCGCCTCTTGGCCCGGGCGTCCTCCATCGTGCCGATGTGATCGCCGGACGGAGCGTCGCAACCGCGCCCGGAATCGGCCGATACCAGACATAACTTCAGGTCTAGCATGAATCGCACCTGCCCGAGAGGTCGCTGTTCAGCGGCTCAGAACCCGCCCCCGTCGAATCCGCCACCGCCCCCGAAATCGCCGCCTCCTCCGAAGCCGCCGCCGTCGAAGCCCGAGGAGTCGAAGTCGGAGCCGGAGAAGTCGCCGCCGCTCCAGTCCCCGCCGGAGCCGAAGTCGCCGCCGCCGTACTCCGCCGCGTACGCGGGGCTCGACAGCATGGAGCCGAGCATCGTGCCGACGAGCAGGCCGGGGAGCAGCCCGCCGCCGAAGTAGCCGCCCGCCCACGGACCGTAGGCCGGGCCCGCCTCCCAGTAGGGGCGGCGGCCGTCGCCGGTGTCGACGGTGCGGCTCAGCGGTTCTTCGCCCGCGCGCAGCCGGACCTCGTCCGCCGCGCAGACCGGGACCTCGCGTTCCGTGCCACCGGACGGGGACCACCGGACGTCGGCGACCGAGGGGCCGTGGCGCGGGTCGAAGAAGCACGGCGGGCGGCGGGCCGGCAGTTCGCCGCCGGTGCGGCGGGCCTCCAGGACCGCGAGCGAGAAGCGGCCGTCCTCCAGGGCCTGGGTGACCCCGCGCACGTCGGACGGATGCCGGGCCCGGTCCATCCGGGTCTTCGCGCTCTCGTAGGAGTCGAGTGCCCGCTCGTAGTCCGCGCGCATGTTGTCGTCGGCGCCCGGTTCGGCCGGGTGGAAGTCGAGCCGGTCCAGGGTTTCGCCGTACGCGGTGATGTCCTCGTCCACGACGACCCGGAGCTTGTCGAGTGCGGCCCGCTCCTCGGTCTCCTTGCGCTTCCGGTTGCGGCGGACGAGCGCGTAGGCCGTGCCGCCGCCCAGTACCAGGATCGCGCCGACCGTGATCAGCCCGGCGGTGGACGACGATCCGCCGGCCCCGGACGAGCCGCCCCAGGAGGCGGGGGCGCTGCCCCGGGCCTGCTCGACTGCCCGGTCGACGAAGGCGTTCAGCTGTGTGGCGGCGTCGGTGTCCGTGCCGGGCGTCTTCACCGCGGCGGTGAGGTTGTGTACCGCCCGGGTGGACATCACCTGGGGGTCGGCGCCCGCGTCGAAGCCGTTGCCGAGGCGGACCGCGTAGACGCCGGTGATTCCGGTGTCGGTGCGCAGGGTGGCCAGCAGGGTCTTCGCGGGGAACGCGGAGGTCCGCGGCAGCACCGCCACGAACACCGGCTTGTCGGCGTCCTTGATCTTCTTCGTCAGGGCGGCGGCCTGCCCCGGTGAGAGCTGGTCGGACGCGGCCGGGTCGACGTACACCGGGCTCTTGCGCAGCGCCTGCGCGACGTCGTCGACGGTGGACGCGGCGGCGGTGGATGCTCCCGTCGCGGCGGGCGCGCCGGGCGCCATGCCGAGGACGGCCGCCGCCAGGATCAGCAGCAGGCCGACCAGCATCGTCGGGAACAATCTGTTCCGCATACTTCGAAGCTAACCCGGATGCGTGGCGGGGGCGACAGCCGTCACGCGCGGTGCTCGCCGGCCGCGCAGTCCTCACCTGCCGCGCGGCGCTCACCCGCCCCGGGTGAGACGGATGGTGTCGCGGTACCACTTGGCGCTGTCCTTCAGCGTCCGCTCCTGGGTGCCGTAGTCGACGCGGACGATGCCGAACCGCTTGTCGTAGCCGTAGGACCACTCGAAGTTGTCCATCAGCGACCAGGCGAAGTAGCCCCGGACATCGGCCCCCGCGGTGCGGGCCGCGGCGACGGCGGCGATGTGGTCGGCGAGATAGGTGGTGCGGTCGGCGTCGTGGATCTGTCCGTCCTCGGAGACGGTGTCGTCGAACGCGGCGCCGTTCTCGGTGATGACCGTGGGGACACCGTAGTCCGTCTCCAGGCCCACCAGCAGGTCGGTGAGGGCGGTGGGAGTGATCTCCCAGTCCATCGCGGTACGCGGCAGGTCTCGCTCCACGCCGCGGGTGACGGGCAGCCCCTCGGCGTCGGCCGGGGAGCCCTCCTCCGTGACGCCGGAAAAGAGGGTGCCGCGGTAGAAGTTGACGCCGAGGATGTCGATCGGGGTGGAGATGATGCCCAGGTCGCCCTCCTCGACCGGGAGTGCGGCGTTCCGCAGGGCGAGGTCGGCGACGACGTCCTCGGGGTAGACGCCCTTGACCAGCGGGTCCAGGTAGAGGCGTCGGCCCATCCCGTCGGCGCGGCGGCAGGCCTCGGCGTCCTCGGGGCTGTCGGTCTCGGGCGTGGCGGTGCCGAGGTTGAGCGTGATGCCGAGTTCGAGTTCGTTGCCGCGGGCGGCCGCCGTCTCGCGGATGTACCGTGCGGCGAGGCCGTGGCCGAGGAGCAGATGGTGGACGGCCCTGATCGCGTCGCCGAAGTCCTGCCGGCCGGGCGCCTGGTTGCCGTAGGCGTATCCGAGCATGGCCGAGCACCACGGCTCGTTCAGCGTCGTCCAGTGCTTCACCCGGTCACCGAGCGCGTCGTACGCGAGCGCGGCGTACTCGGCGAAGCGGTACGCGGTCTCACGGGCCGGCCAGCCGCCGCCCGCGGTGGAGCCGCTGATGTCACCGGTCTCCAGCTCCTGCGGGAGGTCCCAGTGGTAGAGGGTGATCCAGGGAGTGATGTCCCTGGCCTCCAGCTCGTCGAGCAGGCGCTTGTAGAAGTCCAGGCCCTTCGCGTTGGCCGGGCCCCGGCCGCCCGGCTGGACGCGCGGCCAGGACAGCGAGAACCGGTACGTGTCGACGCCCAGGTCCGCGATGAGCCGCACGTCCTCGGGCATCCGGTGGTAGTGGTCGCAGGCCACGTCGCCGTTCTCGCCGCGGACGACCATGCCGGGCACCCTGCAGTACGTGTCCCAGATGGACGGGGTCCGGCCGTCCTCGGTGGCGGCTCCCTCGATCTGGTAGGCGGCGGTGGCGACGCCCCAGCGGAAGTCGGCGGGCAGGCCGGGGACGGCCGCGGCGGCGATCTCGCGCGCGTATCCCCTGGATCCCTCGGGGGTGACGATGTTCATGGGTCTCCTGTGGTGTGCGTGGGTCGCTACGAGCGGGGTGCCGCGGTCGCCGGGGCCGGCCGGTGGAGCCAGCAGGCCACCGTGCGGGAACCGTCCCCGGCCGGTGCGGCGAGCACCGGGACCTGGGTGGCGCAGGCGTCGAGCGCCTTGCCGCAGCGGGGGTGGAAGGAGCAGCCGGCCGGCATCGCGGACAGGTGCGGGGGCGAGCCGGGGATGCCGGTGAGTTCGCGGCGGGCGCCGTGCAGGGCGGGGAAGGAGTGCAGCAGCCCGTCGCTGTAGGGATGGCGGGGGTCCTGGTAGATCGTGGAGGCGGCCGCCTCCTCGACGATCCGGCCGCCGTACATGATCGCGATCCGGTCCGAGAACTCGATCAGCAGCGAGATGTCGTGGGTGATGAAGACGACCGAGAAGCCCAGTTCCTCGCGGAGCCTGACCAGTTGGCGCAGGATCTGGCGCTGCATGACGACGTCCAGGGCCGTCGTCGGTTCGTCCATGATGACGATCTCGGGCTCCAGCGCGAGCGCCATCGCGATCATCACGCGCTGGCGCATTCCGCCGGAGAGCTGGTGCGGGTAGGCGGACAGCCGGTCGGCGGAGATGCCGACGAGGGTCAGCAACTCCCTGGCGCGTGCGGTCCGTTCGGACCGCTTCATCCCCGGGCGATGTGCCCGGAGTACGTCGGTGAGCTGGCTGCGGACGGTGTGCACCGGGTTGAGCGAGTTCATCGCGCCCTGGAAGACGATCGACAGTTCCTGCCAGCGGAAGGCCCTCAGCCCGTCGGCCGACAGGGCCAGCAGGTCGAGCACCTCGCCGCCCGGCCGGTGGTAGTGGACCTCGCCGCCGGTGATCACCCCGGGCGGCGGGAGCAGCCGGGTGACGGCGTACGCGAGGGTCGACTTGCCGGAGCCGGACTCGCCCGCCAGGCCCAGGACCTCGCCCCGGTGCAGGGTGAGGTCGATGTCGCGCAGCGCGTGCGCGGCACCGTCCCCGGTCCCGTAGTCCACGTTCAGCCCCCGAACGGTGAGGACGGGCTCGCTGCTGCTCATGAGCGGGGCTCCTTGTCGTGCGTACCGCGTGCCACGGATGCGCGTGCCACGGGGGTGAAGCCGACCCGCGTCCGGACCTTCCGGGACGCGCCGGTCTCCGTACGCAGGCGCGGGTTGACGAACTCGTCGATGCCGAAGTTGATCAGGGCGAGCGACATGCCGAGCAGGGCGATGCAGAGCCCGGCCGGGACGAACCACCACCACGCGCCCTGCGCCAGGGCCTGGTTGGACTGCGCCCAGAACAGGACGGTCCCCCAGTTCCAGTCGGAGATGTCGGCGACGCCGATGAAGGCGAGGGTGATCTCGGAGAGGATCGCGAAGATGACGGTGCCGACGAAGCCGGAGGCGATGACCGCCGTCAGGTTCGGCAGGACCTCGAAGAAGATGATCCGCCAGGTCGATTCGCCGGTGGCGCGGGCCGCTTCGACGTAGTCCCGGCGCCGCAGCGAGAGCGTCTGGGCGCGCAGCACCCGCGCTCCCCACGCCCAGGAGGTGATGGCGATGACGGCGGCGATGAGCAGGTTGCCCGCGTCGGAGACGAAGCTGGCGATGATGATGATCAGCGGCAGTCCCGGGATGACCAGGAAGACGTTGGAGAGCACCGAGAGCAGTTCGTCGGCCGTGCCGCCGAGGAAGCCGGCGCTGACTCCGATCAGTACGGAGAGGATCGTCGCGAGTATCCCGGCGACGAAGCCGACGACCAGGACTCCCCGGGTGCCGACGAGGATCTGCGAGAGCACGTCCTGACCGGTCTGTGTGGTGCCCAACCAGTGTGCGCCGGACGGCGGTCGGAGCAGTTGGTCGCTCATGGTGTCGGGGTCGTACGGGGCGATCCAGGGTCCGATGACCGCGATCACGACGAAGAAGGCGAGGATCCCGAGCCCGACGAGGGTCTTGCGGCCGCGCAGGAAGCGCAGCCTGCGTCTGCCGGGTGCGGGGGGTCCGGCGGGGTCGGTCCCGGCCGGGCCGGTCACGGCGACCTCGGCGGTGCTGACGGTCATGTCCTAGGCCTCCCTTCGGGTACGGGGATCGAGGAGCAGGTAGATGACATCGGCGAGGAGGTTCGCGGCGAGGACGGAGAGCGTGATGATCAGGAAGACGCCCTGCATCAGGGGGTAGTCCTTGGCGCCGACACCCTGGAAGAGCTGGTAGCCGATGCCGGGGTAGGAGAAGACCATCTCCACCAGCAGCGTGCCGCCGACGATGAAGCCCAGGGACAGGGCGAAGCCGGAGATGTTGGGGAGGATCGCGTTGCGTGCCGCGTATCCGAACATCACCCGGCGCTCGGGGAGCCCCTTGGCCTGGGCGACCATGACGTAGTCCTCCGAGGACACCGTCACCATCATGTTCCGCATGCCGAGGATCCAGCCGGCCACGGCGCTGAGCACGATGGTGAGGCCGGGCAGCACCCCGTGGTAGAGCGCGCTGGAGATGAACGGCCGGTCGAAGGCGGGCACCAGCGAACTGTCGTAGCCCCCGGCGGCCGGGAAGAGCGGCCACTTCACGGCGAACAGCGCGATGGCGATGAGCCCCAGCCAGAAGTACGGGATGGCCGAGATGAAGGTGGTGACGGGCAGCAGGCCGTCCAGCCAGGAGCCGCGCCGCCACCCGGTGAAGACTCCGATGCCGGTGCCGAGCAGGAAGCTGATCAGCGTGGTGATGCCGACGAGTGCGAGCGTCCACGGCAGCGACTGGGCGATCACCTCGCTGACCGGCGTCGGGAAGAAGGTGAAGGAGAGCCCGAGGTCGCCGTCGAGCAGATGCGACCAGTAGTCGGTGTACTGCTGCCAAAGCGACCGGTGTTCGTCGAGGCCGAAGAGCGCCTTGAGCGAGTCGACGGCGTCGGTGTCGAGCTGTCCCTGGAAGCGGGAGAGCAGTGCCTGGACCGGGTCGCCCGGCATCATGCGCGGGATCAGGAAGTTGATGGTGATCGCGGCCCACGCGGTGACCAGGTAGAAGGCGAGCCGTTGCAGCAGGTATTTCACGCCGCGCTCTCCTTCTGGGGCTCGTGGTCGGCTTCCGCACCGTCCGCGTACAGCCAGCAGGCCGCCCACTGGCCGTCGTCGAGGCCGAAGCGGGGCGGCGGTTCGGTGCGGCAGCGCTCCATGGCCTTCGGACAGCGGGGGTGGAAGCGGCAGCCCGGGGGCGGGTCGATGAGCGAGGGCGGTTCGCCGCTGCCGGTCTCCTCCCCCGCCGCCTCGTCGGCCGCCCGGTCCGGGTCGGGCGCGGAGGCGATGAGGAGCTGGGTGTAGGGGTGGGCGGGCCGCTGGGTCACGGTCTCGCTGTCACCGCCCTCGACGATCCGGCCCGCGTACATCACCAGCGTCGTGTCCGCGAAGTAGCGGGCCGACGCGATGTCATGGGTGATGTAGAGGATCGCGAGCCGCAGCCGGTCCTTGAGGTCCTTCAGCAGGTTGAGCACACCGAGCCGGATCGATACGTCCAGCATCGAGACGGGCTCGTCGGCGAGCAGGACCTGGGGATCGGCGCCGAGTGCGCGGGCGATGGCCACGCGCTGACGCTGTCCCCCGGACAGCTCGTGCGGGAACCTGTCCAGGTACTGGTGCGCGGGAGTCAGCTGGACGCGGTCCAGCAGAGCGGTCAGGTTCCGCTCCAGCTCCGCCTCGCCACTGCCCGCCCGGCCGTGGATCCGCAGCGCCCGGGTGAGGTGGTAGCGCACGGTGTGCACCGGGTTCAGCGAGGCGAACGGGTCCTGGAAGATGAGCTGGACCCGGCGTACGTAGCCGCGGAAGGACCGGCCTCGTCCGGCCTTCACGGCCGTGCCGTCCAGCCGGATCTCGCCGCCGGTGAGCGGGTACAGCTGGGCGAGCAGTCTGGCCACGGTGGACTTCCCCGAGCCCGACTCCCCCACCAGCGCCGTGACGGTGCCGCGCCGCAGTTCCAGCGAGACCTCGTCGACGGCGTGGACGGTACGGCGTCGGCCCGTGACGAGGTCGCGTCCGGTGCGGCGTAGGGGAAAGTGTTTGGTGACTGAGCGTGCTTCGAGCACGACGTGGTTCTGTGCGGGCTGTTTCGACATGACCGGTCCCTGTGTCCCGTATCCCTGGCACTACTTGGCGGGCTTGAGCTTCAGCACGATCTGGAGCGCGGACGGCTGGGTGTGCTGCGGCGGCGCGTACGGGTCGGCCTCGGTGGGCCAGCCCACCCAGTTCTTCGTGGAGTACTCGGCTCCGATGGGGGCGGCGGCCGTCGGGATCACCGGCGCCTGCTCGACCATGATCTTCTGGAGGGTGTTCATGGCCTCGGTGCGGGCGGATTCCTCGGTGGCGCCGGCGAAGTCCTTGAGCGCCCCGGTCGCCTCGTCGCTCTTGAAGCGGCCGAAGTTGCCGAGCTGGGACGCCTTGCCGACGGGCTGGAGCAGCGCGCCGTCCATGATGTTCTGGTACATGTCGTACGGGGTGGCGCCGCTGTTGGTCCAGTGCAGGGTGGCGTCGAAGTCGCCGTTGGCGACGTCCGCGCCCCAGGCCTCCGCGGTCTGTGTCCTGACCTCGGCCTCGATGCCGAGCTGCTTGATGTTGTCCTTGATGATCGCGAGACCGGTGATGTAGTCGTTCCAGCCGGCCGGGTCGGTGAAGGTGAGCTTCACCGGCTTGCCGTCCGGGTCCTTCAGCACGCCGCCGCTGAGCTCGAACCCTGCCTCGGCGAGAAGCTTCTTGGCGCCCGCGACGTCCGGTGCGGTGGTGGCGTTCTTGTACTCGGGTGCGAGGAAGGACTCACCGGCGGGCAGCGGGATGCCGGTCGGGTTGGTGATCTCCGGGTAGAGCGTGGCCTCGGCCTGGGTGTGGATCGCCTTGCGGTCGACGACCATCGCCATGGCCTTGCGCAGCGCCGGGTTGTCGAACGGCTTGCGGGCGGTGTTGAACCACAGTCCGTGGATGCCGAGCCCGGAGGGGAACCACAGCTTGTGGTTCTTCGGGTCCTTGGCGATGAACAGCTGCTTGTAGTCGGGCATGAAGACGAACGACCACTCGACCTTGCCGTTCGCCAGCGCCGTGGTCGCCGCGCTGTTGTCGTTGTACGCGGTGTAGCGCAGCTCCTTGACCTCGGTCCGGCCCTTCCAGTAGCCGGGCGTGGCGGTCAGCGTGGTGGTCTGCGGGGTGAACGTCTTGAGCTTGTAGGGGCCGGAGCCGACGGGCGTGCGGTTGGGCCAGGTCTCGGGGTTCTTGACGCCCTGCCAGATGTGCTTGGGCACGATGAACTGCTGGATGATCTTGTTCTGGTTGACGTACTGGGACTCCTTGAAGGTCAGTACGACCTGCTTGCCCGCCACCGCGACCCCGTCGAACGGGATGCCGTTGCCGTTCAGCGCCGGGTGCTTCTTCAGGAGGTCGAAGGTGTACGCGACGTCGTCGGCGGTCAGCGGCTTGCCGTCGGCCCACTTGGCCCTGGGGTCGAGGGTGAAGGTGACCTCGGTGAAGTTGGACTCCCACTTCCAGTCGGTGGCCAGCCACGGGGCGGCCTTGTCCGCGGGCCGGATCTGGTTCGTCATGGCGAGCGGCTCGTAGATCATGAAGCGGTAGCCGAGCGTGGCGCCCGCCGAGGTGTTGAGGAACGGGTTGCTGTTGTCGGTCTGCGGCCCGTCCGGCTTGCCCAGGGTCAGCACTCCAGAGGCGCCGCCCCCTTTGTTGGCACCCGAGTTGGCGGACGAGCAACCGGCGGCGAGCAGGACCGCCGCGGTGGCGATCGAGAGCGCTCTCAAAGTGGCGTGACGTCGTGCGGACATGGCGACTCCAGGAGGGAGGTTCGGGAGGCTCTGGGGTGAGGAGGGGCAGGCGGCCGGGGTTTTGGCCGGGCCGCTACGGCGCCGAGCGGCGCACGACCAGTTCGGTGGGCAGTACGACCGGTGCGTCGGGTGCGGGCGTGCCGCCGAGGCGGGAGAGCAGCAGCCGTGCGGCCGCCTCACCCATCCGCCGGGTGGGCTGGCGCACGGTGGTCAGGGGCGGTTCGGTGTGCTGGGCCATCGGGATGTCGTCGAAGCCGATCACGGCGATGTCGTCCGGCACCGACCGCCCGGCCGCCCGCAGGGCCCGCAGCACGCCCGCCGCGCTGATGTCGTTGTGCGCGAAGGCCGAGTCGAACTGTGCGCCGGAGGCGAGGAGTTGTTCCACGGCCAGTCGGCCGCTGCGTTCGGTGAAGTCCCCGTGGACGACGAGATCGGTGGGCAGGACCGTGCGGAATCCGTCCAGCCGGTCGCGTACGCAGCCGAAGTGCCGGGGGCCCGTGACGACCAGGGGTCTGCTGCGCCCGGCGGCCAGCAGATGACGGGCGGCGGATGCCCCTCCTTCGCGATTGGTGGTCACGACGGAGGGGAACTCGGGGTGGTGGCCGCGGTCGTCGATCAGCACGATCGGCAGACCGTCGCGGTGCAGCGCGGTGAGATGGTCGAGGGTGTTCTCGGGCTCGACGACCAGGAGCCCGTCGAAGGCGCGCGCCGACACCTGGCCGGTGAAGCGCCGTACGGACTCGGCGCCGCGGTTGCAGGTGAAGAGCAGCAGCCCGTAATCGGCGGCCTCGACGGTGTCCACGACGCCCTGGAGTACCTCGCCCATCCACGGCCAGGTGAGCGAGGGCACCAGCATGGCGACCGTACGGCTGCTGCCGCGGGCCAGTCCGACGGCACCCGAGCTGGGTACGTAGCCGAGCTGTGCGATCACTTCACGAACGCGGGCAGCCGTGGAACCGTCCACCTCACCCTTGGTGTTGATGACCCGCGACACGGTCGTCTTGCTGACGCCGGCCTCACGGGCGACATCGGCGATGGTGACACGCATCGGGGCCTCCGGGGCAAGGCATGACAGGGCGTCGAACCGGATGGTGCGACCGGTACCGCAACCGGTTCCGGAACCGGTACCGGCGTTGCGGCGTGAGTTAACCCCGCCGGAACAGTGGCGTCAATACTTCACGCCGACATTGGTCCGTACCCATATCGCACTCCACCTCCCGACCCATCTCCCGTGCAGACAGGACGCGTTGTGCCTTCATCCCCTGAACGCGGGGCCCTGCGCGAGCGCTCACGACTGAACCGACGTCAGCTGCACCCTCGGCCCCGGCAACGACGCGACCGCGGCCGGGACGGACCGCCCCGGCCCGCCCCCGCGAGGGCTACTCCGTCGGCTCGATCCCCGCCCGCAGCAGCCCGTAGGTGTACGCGTCCTCCAGGGCCTGCCAGGACGCGGCGATGACGTTCTCCGCGACGCCCACCGTCGCCCAGTCGCCGGCGCCGTCGCCCGTGGTGATGAGGACTCGGGTGGTGGACTCGGTGCCGGTGCGGCCTTCGAGGATGCGGACCTTGTAGTCGATCAGCTCCAGCTTGGCGAGCTGCGGGTAGATCCGTTCCAGGGCGACCCGCAGCGCCCGGTCGAGGGCGTTGACCGGGCCGTTGCCCTCGGCGGTGGCGACGATGCGCTCGCCCTTGGCCCAGAGCTTCACGGTCGCCTCGTTGGCGTGCGTGCCGTCGGGGCGGTCCTCGACGATGGCGCGCCAGGACTCGGTGCGGAAGTAACGGCGTACCCGGCCCTCGGCCTCGGCGCGCAGCAGCAGTTCGAAGGAGGCGTCGGCGGCCTCGTACGTGTAGCCCTTGAGCTCGCGCTCCTTGACCCGCTCGACGACCCGGCCGACGAGCGCGCGGTCGCCGCCGAGGTCGATGCCGAGTTCCTTGCCCTTGAGCTCGATGGAGGCGCGGCCCGCCATGTCGGAGACCAGCATCCGCATGGTGTTGCCGACCAGGGCGGGGTCGATGTGCTGGTAGAGGTCGGGGTCGACCTTGATCGCGGAGGCGTGCAGTCCGGCCTTGTGGGCGAAGGCGGAAACACCCACATAGGGCTGGTGAGTGGAGGGAGTCAGGTTGACGACCTCGGCGATGGCGTGCGAGACGCGGGTCATGTCGGCGAGCGCGCCCTCGGGGAGGACGGTCTTGCCGTACTTGAGTTCCAGGGCGGCGACGACGGGGAAGAGGTTGGCGTTGCCGACGCGCTCGCCGTAGCCGTTGGCGGTGCACTGGACGTGCGTGGCGCCCGCATCGACGGCGGCGAGGGTGTTGGCGACGGCGCAGCCGGTGTCGTCCTGGGCGTGGATGCCGAGCCGGGCGCCGGTGTCGGCGAGCACCGTGGAGACGACGGCCTGGACCTGGGCGGGGAGCATGCCGCCGTTGGTGTCGCAGAGGATGACGACATCGGCGCCGGCCTCGGAGGCGGCGCGCACGACGGCCTTGGCGTACTCGGGGTTGGCGCGGTAGCCGTCGAAGAAGTGCTCGCAGTCCACGAAGACCCGGCGGCCCTGCTCACGGAGGTAGGAGACGGTGTCGACGACCATCTCCAGGTTCTCTTCGAGGGTGGTGCGCAGCGCGAGTTCCACATGGCGGTCGTGCGACTTGGCGACCAGCGTGATCACCGGGGCGCCGGACTCCAGCAACGCCTTGACCTGGGGGTCCTCGGCGGCCTTGCCACCGGCCCTGCGGGTCGCGCCGAAGGCGACCAGCTCGGCGTTCTTGAACTCGATCTCCTGCTGCGCGCGGGCGAAGAACTCGGTGTCGCGGGGGTTGGCGCCGGGCCAGCCGCCCTCGATGAAGCCCACGCCGAAGTTGTCCAGGTGCCGGGCAATGGTCAGCTTGTCCGCGACCGTCAGGTTGATGCCTTCACGCTGGGCCCCGTCGCGCAGTGTGGTGTCGAAGACATGGAAACTGTCGTCGGTGGGCTTGGCCTTGGTGGTCATGCTGGTCTGACTCCTGTCGGATGAGCGGATCCGGACGATCTGGCTCCACTTGCCCCCATCATCTCGCGCGCCTCTCGCCCCGGCCGAGGTGAGGGCCGGAAAACGAAAAAACCCCTCGCGGGTGCGAGAGGTCTGCGCGCGGGTCTGGGGCACGGTGGCCGTGCCGCACGTGGTGGTGCGGGACGGTCACTGCGGACCGGCGCGCCTGCTGCCAATAATCATGACGAACGAGGGCACGGAAGCAGTCTTGCACAGGGCCGCCTCCGTGCCCCGCCCCGTCTCAGGATGCGGGCGTGACGCTCGTCGCGCCGGACTGCTCCGCGCCTTCCCGGTCCGCGTCCTTGACGCCGACCCGGTTCAGGTCGATGTCGCGGGTCTCGCGCATGGTCAGGTAGACCACCAGGGAGACCGCCGCGCAGCCCGCCACGTACCAGTAGAAGCCGGACTCGATGCCCGCCTTCTTGAACCAGAGCGCCACATATTCGGCGGTGCCGCCGAAGAGCGCGTTGGCGATGGCGTACGGGAGGGCGACGCCCAGGGCGCGGATGCCGGTCGGGAAGAGCTCCGCCTTCACACAGGCGTTGATCGAGGTGTACCCGGTGACGACGACCAGGGCGAGCAGCGCCAGTCCGAACGCCGGCCAGAACGTGCCCGCGTGCTTGAGCATCGTCATGATCGGCACGGTCAGGAAGGTGGAGCCGACGGCAAAGGTGATCAGCAGCGGGCGGCGGCCGATCCGGTCGGAGAGCATCCCGGCCGGCGGCTGGATGCACATGAAGACGAACAGGGCGCAGAAGCTGACGAGCGAGGCGGTGGGCTTGTCCATGCCGGCGCTCTTGGAGAGGAACTTGGAGAGGTAGGTCGTGTACGTGTAGTACGCGACGGTCCCGCCCATGGTCAGCGCCATCACCAGGAACGCCTCGCGCTTGTGCTGCCACAGCGCCTTCAGCGTGCCGCGGTCGTCCTGTTCCGCGGCGCCGGACTCCGCGTACACCTCGGTCTCCAGCATCGAGCGGCGCAGATAGAAGACGATCGCGGCGCCGAGCGCGCCGACGACGAACGGGATGCGCCAGCCCCAGCTGTGCAGGGCTGCCTCGGACATGTTGCGCTGGAGGACGATCTGGAGGCCGAGGCCGACGAGCTGTCCCGCGGTCATGGACACGTACTGGAAGCTGGAGGCGAAGCCGCGCCGGTGGGGCGCGGAGGCCTCGGTGAGGTACGTGGCGCTGGCGGCGTACTCACCGCCGACGGACAGGCCCTGGAGCAGCCGGGCCACCAGCAGGACGGCGACACCGCCGTACCCCGCGACGTCGTACGTCGGCGCGACGGCGATGAGGATCGCGGAGGCCGACATCAGCGTGACGGTGAGGGTGAGCGCGGCCTTGCGCCCCCTGCGGTCGCCGATCCGGCCGAGCAGCCAGCCACCGACCGGCCGCATGAAGAAGCCGACGGCGAAGATGCCCATGGTGTTCATGAGATTGGCGGTCTCATTGCCTTCGGGGAAGAACGAATCCGCGAAGTAGACCGCGAAGGTCGCGTACACGAACCAGTCGAACCACTCGACCATGTTGCCCGCCGAGCCGACCCAGATCTTCTTCCACTGCTCTCGTCCCATGGTCCGTCACCGTGCCCGAACAGCCGGGACCGTAACAAGGGCGAAATGCGCAACGATCGCGCGTACTTACGTGCGTTTCGTTCACGGCGGCACGGCCGCTACCGGACGAGGAGCGAATCCTCGACGAACTCCCTCACCAGCGCGAGGACCTGGGAACGGCCGGTGCCGGGGATACCGACCGCGACATGGACGCTGAAGCCGTCGAGCAGGGCGCGCAGCCGGGTCGCGAACCGATCGGCGTCGACGGGACGGAACTCCCCGGCAGCCGCGCCCCCGGCCAGCAGGGCCACCAGGTCGCGGTGCCAGGCGTCCTCGATGGCGGCCTGCCGGGCGCGTGCGTCGTCGTCCGCGTTCTGCGAGCGGTTCCACACCTCCAGCCAGAGCGTCCAGTGCGGATCGCGAGGGGCGTCGGGAAGGTAAAGATCGATGTACCCGTCGAGCCGTTCGCGGGCCGTCGCCGGCCCCGACAGCAGGGCGTTCCGCTCCGCGCCGAGCCGTCCCTCGCTCCACTCCAGGGTCTGGAGCAGCAGCTCGTCCTTGGTGCGGAAGTAGTAGAGGAGGTGTCCGCTGCTCATCTGGACCTCGCGGCCGAGTCCGGCCATGGTGAGGCCGTCGAGCCCCCGTTCGGCGATGGTGGCCATGGCAGCGGCCAGCAGTTCCTCACGGGGCGGGGCGGTGTTGCGACGGCGTGGCACGGGGGGCACGGTTCAGACCTTCGGCTGCTGTTGTGTGATGCAGTGGATGCCTCCACCACCGGCAAAGATCGTACGGGCGTCGACGAGGGTCACCGTACGGTCGGGGAACAGCTCGCCGAAGACGGCGGCCGCTTCCTTGTCGCGCGGGTCGTCGAAGGCGCAGAGGACCACACCGCCGTTGCAGAGGTAGTGGTTGATGTAGGAGTAGTCGACCCACTCCCCGTCCGCCTTCAGCACGGTGGGCGCCGGGACCTCGACCACGTTCAGCGAACGTCCCCGGGCGTCGGTGGCCTCGCGCAGGATGCGCACGGTCTCGCGGGTGATCTCGTGGTCGGGGTGGGCCGGGTCCGGCTGGACATGGGCGACGACGGTGCCCGGACGGGCGAAGGCGGCGACGATGTCGACATGGCCGAGGGTGCCGTACGTGCCGTAGTCACCGGCCAGTCCGCGCGGCAGCCAGATGGCCTTCTCGGTGCCGAGCCGGGCGTGGATCTCGGACTCGACCTGCTCACGGGTCCAGTCGGGGTTGCGCTCCTTGCCGAGCTGGACGGTCTCGGTGAGCAGTACGGTGCCCTCGCCGTCCACATGGATGGCGCCGCCCTCGTTGACCAGCCGGGAGCTCTGCACCGGTACGTCGGCGAGCTCGGCGACGGAGCGGGCGATGTGCTGGTCGTGCTCCCAGCGGGCCCAGCCCTGGGCGCCCCAGCCGTTGAACGTCCAGTCGACGGCGGCCAGTCGGTTCCCGTCGGTGACGAAGGTGGGGCCGATGTCCCGCATCCAGGCGTCGTCGAGGGGGCGGACGGCGAGCTCGATGTCCGGGCCGAGGAGCGCGTTGGCGCCGTCCTCCTGACCGGGCCCCACCACCATCGTGACGGGCTCGAAGCGGCGGACCGCACGGGCGACGGTGGCCCAGGCGGCGCGGGCCTCGTCCAGCTCGGCGTCGGTGTCGAAGGTGGGGTTGGGGCCGGGCCAGGCCATCCAGGTGCGTTCGTGCGGGGCCCACTCGGGCGGCATACGGAAGGTCACTTGCGGGGTCCTTAGAGGAAGTAGAGGCGGTTGAGCGAGACGGAGTCGGCCGGCTCGGAGCGCAGCGGGTCGCCGTCCAGGGTGACCAGACCGCTGCGGGCGTCCACGGCGACCTCTCCGGTACGGGAGTTGTGGATCAGGTCGCCGGGGCCGATGCCCCGGGTGCCACGCACGCCGACGCGGCGGCGGCGGGTGGGCATCGAGTCCGCGCCGAGCTGGGTCGCGGCCTGCGAGACGAAGGCCACGGAGAGATCGGCGGCGGTGGCTCCGTACGCCCCGAACTGCGGTCCGAGGACCAGGGGTTCGCAGGTGTCGGTGGCGGCGTTCGGGTCGCCGGTGACCCCGTAGGCGGGGAAGCCGGACTTGAGAACCAGCTGCGGCTTCGCGCCGAAGAACTCGGGCCGCCACAGCACGATGTCGGCGAGCTTGCCGGTCTCGATGGAGCCGATCTCGTGCGCGAGGCCGTGGGCGATGGCGGGGTTGATGGTGAGCTTGGCGATGTAGCGCAGCACCCGGGCGTTGTCGTCCGCGGGGCCGTCGCCGTCCATCGGGCCGAGCTCGGCCTTCATCTTCCCGGCCATCGCGAAGGTGCGGCGCACCGTCTCGCCGGCCCGCCCCATGCCCTGCGCGTCGGACGAGGTGATGCCGATGGCCCCCAGGTCGTGCAGGACGTCCTCGGCGCCCATCGTCCCTGCGCGGATGCGGTCGCGGGCCATGGCGGCGTCGCCCGGCAGGTCGGTCTTGAGGTCGTGTACGGAGACGATCATCCCGTAGTGCTCGGCGACGGCGTCCCGGCCGAAGGGCAGCGTCGGGTTGGTGGACGAGCCGATGACGTTCTCGACGCCCGCCATCTTGAGGACGTTGGGGACGTGTCCGCCGCCGCAGCCCTCGATGTGGAAGGCGTGGATCGTGCGGCCCTCCAGGACGCGCAGGGTGTCCTCGACCGACAGGCACTCGTTCAGCCCGTCGCTGTGCAGGGCGACCTGGACGTCGTGCTCCTCGGCGACCCGCAGCGCGGTGTCCAGGGCGCGGGTGTGGGCGCCCATGTCCTCGTGGACCTTGAAGCCGCAGGCCCCGCCCTCCGCGAGCGCCTCGACCAGCGGTGCCTGGTGGGAGGACGAACCGCGGCCCAGGAAGCCGATGTTGACCGGCCAGGCGTCGAAGGCGTTGAAGGCGTGGCGCAGCGCCCAGGGCGAGTTGACGCCGACGCCCCAGACCGGGCCGAACTCCTGGCCGATGATCGTGGTGACGCCGGAGGCGAGCGAGGCCTCCATGATCCGCGGCGAGAGCAGATGGACGTGGGTGTCGACGGCGCCCGCCGTCGCGATCATCCCCTCGCCGGAGACGATGGTGGTGCCCGTGCCGACGACGACGTCGACGCCGTCGAGGGTGTCCGGGTTGCCGGCCCGGCCGATCGCCGCGATCCGGCCCTCGCGAATACCGATCGACACCTTGCGGATGCCCTGCACGGCGTCGATGACCAGTACGTTGCTGATCACGACGTCGCAGGTGTCACGGACGGCGGCGGCCTTGAGGTGCAGCCCGTCGCGGGCGGTCTTGCCGAATCCGGCGAGGAACTCCTCGCCGTAACTCTGCGCGTCGGACTCGACGCGGACGGTCAGCCCGGAGTCGCCGAGCCCGACCCGGTCCCCGGCGCGCGGGCCGTGCACGGAGGCGTACTCGTACGGGTCGATACTCATCGCTCAGCTCCCAGGTATCCACAGGCCGCGGCGCGACGCAGGGCCTCTTCGCGCGCGCCGGGGGCGTCCAGCGGGCCGTCGACCAGGCCCGCGAAGCCGATCGCGATCCGGTCGCCGCCGATGGGCACGAGCCCCACTTCGACGGTTTCACCGGGCCCGAACCGGACGGAGGACCCGGCGGGGACGCAGAGCCGCATCCCGTAGGCGTCCGCGCGGGCGAAGTCGAGCCGCGGGTTGGCCTCGAAGAAGTGGAAGTGCGAGGTCACCGAGACCGGCACGGTCGCGGTGTTGCGGACGGCCAGCCGCACCGCGGGCTCCGGCTCGGGCGTGGCGGGCCCTGGGACGACCGCCCCGGGCGCCTCGTCGCCCAGCCCGTCACCCAGCGGCCGGGTGACCACGGCGAGCCGCGAGCCGTCGTCGAAGACGGCCTCCACATGGACCTCGGTGACGACGTCGGCGACGCCCGGCAGCACATCGTCGGGGCCGAGCACGGACCGCGCGGCCTCGATGGCCTCGGCCAGCCGGCGCCCGTCCCGGGCGGCCT
Organism: Streptomyces sp. NPDC006510; assembly: GCF_040611955.1. NCBI lineage: Bacteria > Bacillati > Actinomycetota > Actinomycetes > Kitasatosporales > Streptomycetaceae > Streptomyces > Streptomyces sp. NPDC006510. Next base: position 23,971 of record NZ_JBEXPH010000073.1, read on the forward strand.
CGCAGACCGTGTCCGCGATCAGCGCGGTCGCCTCGGGGACATTGAGCTTCAGCCCCCGGGCGCGGCGGGCGCGGGCCAGTTCGGCGGCGCCGAAGAGCAGCAGCCGGTCTCGTTCCGTCGGAGTCAGTCGCACGTCTCCACACCTCTCGGGTTAGAGCAGCACTCTAACTCATGGTTAGAGCGGCGCTCTAAGAAAGTGGGAGGGCACACCCCGGGGAGCCTGCGGACGCGTCCCGGCCGGACCGCCCCCCGGGGCCCGTCCCGGCACGCACGAAAGCCGCGCCCGGCGGGGAGCTGGGCGCGGCTTTTCGTACGTGCGGGGTTCCGGGCCGGTGGTCCGGTCCGGGAGGTGGCTCAGCCGAGCGGGTGCATCCAGCCGTGGGTGTCCTCGGCGACACCGCGCTGGACGTCGAGCAGGCGCTCGCGCAGCTTCATCGTGACCTCGCCGGGCGTGCCGTTGCCCTGGATCCACTCGCCGCCCTCGGACTTGACGGTGCCGACCGGGGTGATGACGGCGGCGGTGCCACAGGCGAAGACCTCGGTGAGGGCGCCGTTCGCGGTGTCCTCGCGCCACTGGTCGATGGAGACGCGGCCCTCCTCGGACTCGTAACCGAGGTCACGGGCGACCTTGAGCAGCGAGTCACGGGTGACACCGGCGAGCAGGGAGCCGGTCAGGGCCGGGGTGACGATCTTGTTCCCGTACACGAAGTACAGGTTCATGCCGCCGAGCTCCTCGACCCACTTGTGCTCGACCGCGTCGAGGTAGGCGACCTGGTCGCAGCCCTTCTCCGCGGCCTCGGCCTGGGCGAGGAGGGACGCGGCGTAGTTGCCGCCGGTCTTGGCGTCGCCCATGCCGCCGGGGACGGCACGCACCCGGTTCTCGGAGAGCCAGATCGAGACCGGCTTCACACCGCCGGGGAAGTACGCGCCGGCCGGCGAGGCGATCACCAGGAACAGGTACTCGTTGGCGGGCCGCACACCGAGACCGATCTCGGCCGCGATCATGAACGGGCGCAGGTAGAGGGACTCCTCACCACCGTGCGCCGGAACCCACGCCTCGTCCTGCGCGACGAGCGCGTCACAGGCCGCGATGAACGTCTCGACCGGCAGCTCGGGCATGGCCAGTCGGCGGGCGGAGGCCTGGAAGCGCTTGGCGTTGGCCTCGGGGCGGAAGGTGGCGACCGAGCCGTCGGGCTGGCGGTACGCCTTGAGGCCCTCGAAGATCTCCTGCCCGTAGTGCAGGGTCATGTTGGCGGGGTCGATCGAAAGCGGGGCGTACGGCACGAGCTGGGCGTCGTGCCAGCCGCGGCCTTCGGTCCACCTGATCGTCACCATGTGATCGGTGAAGCGGCGGCCGAATCCGGGATTGACCATGCTCGCCTCGCGCTCCGCGTCGGACAGCGGGTTCGAGGAGGGCTTGAGCTCGATCGTGGGCGTCGTCATGAGTGCGTGTCCTTCACCGTTGTGTGTGTTGGACCGCGCTCACGCCGCTCCTGCCAGACAGGTGCTAGGACGTCCGAGCTTCATGGCAAGCCACGGCCCCGTTCGATTATCGCTCCCGGGTGGCCGTGCACGAAACGACGTGATTGCGGTCCAATGGTCGATGGTGGCACCCGGGGCCGCACAGGTGAAGCCGCCGGGCGCGGCTGCTACCCGGCGGCTTCGAAACGGAGTCGTCGGGTCAGTTCGCTACGCGTACCGCGAGCGCGTCGCCGATCTGGTCGGTCGTACGGCTCGCCGCACCGTCGCGCTCCGCGAGGTCGGCGGAGACGGCGTCCTCGATGCGTACGGCCTCGGCCTCGTAGCCGAGGTGGCGCAGCAGGAGGGCGACGGAGAGGACCGTGGCCGTCGGGTCGGCCTTGCCCTGGCCCGCGATGTCGGGGGCGGAGCCGTGGACCGGCTCGAACATCGACGGGAAGGTGCCCGTCGGGTTGATGTTGCCGGACGCGGCCAGGCCGATGCCGCCGGTGACGGCAGCGGCGAGGTCGGTGAGGATGTCACCGAAGAGGTTGTCGGTGACGATGACGTCGAAGCGCTCCGGCTGGGTGACGAAGAAGATCGTCGCGGCGTCGACGTGCAGATAGTCGGTGGTGACCTCGGGGTACTCGGTCGCGACCCGGTCGAAGATTTTCTTCCACATGTGGCCCGCGTACACGAGGACGTTGTTCTTGTGCACCAGCGTCAGCTTCTTGCGCGGGCGGGAGTTCGCCCGCTCGAACGCGTCACGGACGACACGCTCGACGCCGTACGCGGTGTTGACGCTGACCTCGGTGGCGACCTCGGCCGGCGTACCGGTGCGCAGCGAGCCGCCGTTGCCCGTGTACGGGCCCTCGGTGCCCTCCCGGACGACGACGAAGTCGATGTCCGGGCGGCCGGCCAGCGGGGTCGCGGTGTTCGGGAACAGCTTCGACGGCCGCAGGTTGATGAAGTGGTCGAAGGCGAACCGCAGCTTCAGCAGGAGCCCGCGCTCCAGGACACCCGACGGCACGGAGGGGTCTCCGATCGCGCCGAGCAGAATGGCGTCGTGGCCCTTGAGGGCTTCGAGCTCCGCGTCCGGGAGGGTTTCGCCGGTGCGGTGCCAGCGCTGGGCGCCAAGGTCATACTCCTTGGTCTCCAGCTTCACATCCTGCGGGAGAACAGCGCCTAGAACCTTGAGGCCCTGGGCCACGACCTCCTGGCCGATACCGTCACCGGGGATCACTGCGAGATTGATGCTGCGAGACATGTCCGCACCCTACTGCGCGTCCCACCCCATGACATTTCGCGTCCACCATACGGACAGATGGGAGGCTGTACGTGCACCGCTCACCTATTCGGCGGTACGGCGTCGGGCAGCGGATGGATCTTCCGGCTCATGGACATCCCCCGTCTCGGAATCCCCGAGAAGCTCGCCGGCCGCATGAGCGTGGCGGAGCAGCACGACTACCCGCGCACCCGGCCGACCCGGCGCGGCGTGCTGCGTACGGGCGTGGCGACCGCGGCTGCCGCCGGTGCCGGGCTCGCCGCCTCGCCCGGCCGACGAAGTCCACTGGGCGGTGGACATCTCGGGCACGTCCTCCGCGCTGCTGCCGGCCCCGCTCGCCGCGCACGACCGGCAGGCCGTGTACGTACCCGGCCGCACGGTCAACCGCATGTACCCGGCGCCGGACACCTACGAGGGGCACGTCCGGGACCGGGACAGCGTGGACACGGGCGGCGGGAAGGCGACCGGGACTGCGGAGCGGTCCCGGGTGCGCTGCACCGGGTTCTCGTTCCTGGCGGTGGGGGTGGAGCCCGGTCGGCACGCCCGGATGAAGGCCACCGCGCTCGCCGAATCGGGCGAGCGCATCGACCACGTCGAGATCAGCCGGGGCTGACCACCGGTCGGGCCGGTCCCCCGACCGGACCGGTCAGCCGGTCTCAGTGGCCCGTGGAACCGCCGTTGTCCCTGCGGTCGAGGGCCCGCTGGAGAGCGGCGGCGGCATTGCGGCGCTCCGACTCGGTCGGGCGGTGGGTGTGACGGACACGGCGGACAGTCGTCTGGACCATGATGGATCGACTCCTTGAGATCGCGAGGATTTCGAGATCGAAGATCGTGAGGATGATTTCGAGATCGGGATTTCGAGGCGCCGGAAGGGGCGGGGAGCGGGCGCCGCAGGGGTTGCCTGCACAGGGCGCGCACTCACGACCGCCAGACGCTGGATCTAGCGTGACGTTCGGCTTCTACAAAACTAGGGCAGCTCGGCCGGTCTGTCTCCACAATTACTCGGACTTCCTACTATCTGAGACGGAGGTTTGGAGCCGGGCTCCCGCGCCGCCCGGACGAACGCCCGGACTTTCGGACATCGTCCCTGCTCAGAGTGGGTGACACGACCGACGGACCGCGTCATCGGGCGCCTGTTGCTCACATCACGTCCCCGTCGCGCCAGTCGAAGACCAGCATCCCGGAGCCGACGGGCAGCCCCCGCCCGGCCGCGCCGCGGACATAGGTGCTGCCCTCCTCGTCCGGCAGCCGCTCCACCCCGTACTGCGCCTGCACCGCGATCCGCCCCGGCCACACCCGCCAGCCGCGCCCGGCGTACAGCGCTGCCCCGGCCGCCGACGCGGACAGGGCCCCGAACGCGTACGCCCCGTCGACGACCTCCTCCAGCGCGGCCATGACCCGCCCACCGAGCCCCTCCCGGCGCCGGTCCGCGCGGACGGCCACGGCCTCCACGTAGCCGATCCGGTACGAGCGGCCCAGATGGACCACCCGGCGCTGGACGACGCTGCCGTGCGCCAGCAGCCCGCTGTCGTCGCGTACCCACGCGTGGATGCCGCCGAGGCCGTGGTCCCAGTCGTCGTCGCTGAAGTCGCCCTCGAACGCGGTGTCCAGGAGCGCGCGGATCTCGTCGAGTGCGGCCGGGCCCAGCCGGCAGGTGTGCGCGGTGTGCAGGATCGGATCGGTCATGTCCCCCAGCCTCTCAGGCACCACGGCCACCAGGTACTCAGTCGGCATTTGAGTACCCGCCACGTGTCGAAGAATCGTGCGTCGCACAAGAGTTGGGCACATGAACGGCCTCTACGCTCTCAAGCCCTGGTACGCGGACCGGCTCTCCGGTGTCCGCGCCTCGCTGGTCCGCCGTGAGGTGTCGCCCGACACCCTCACCGCGGCCGGTGTGGTCTCGGCGGCCGGTGCCGCCGCCGCGCTGGCCTGGCTGCCCACCGGCCTCGCCGCCCTGCCGGTCGCCCTGCTGCTCGCGGCCCGGCTCGCCTTCGCCAACCTGGACGGCGCGCTGGCCCGTGACACGGGCCGGACCACCCGGCGCGGCGTGGTGCTCAACGAAATCGGCGACCGGGTGGCGGATCTGGTCGTGCTGGCCGGTTTCCTGGCGCTCGCCCCGCTGTGGCTGGTGGCGGTGGCCGGGCTCGCGGCGACGCTGCCGTCCTGGGTGTCGCTGGCCGGGGCGGCGGCGGGCGCGCCCCGGCGCAACGGCGGCCCGGTCGGCAAGACCGAACGCTGCCTGCTGGTCGTGGTCGCGGCGGCGAGCGGCTGGGCGGTACCCGCGCTGATCGTGATCGCCGCCGGTTCGCTGCTCACCGCGGCGCTCCGACTGGCGGGCCTGTGGCGGGAGCTGGCATGAGCGCCGTACTGGTCGCCGAGGAGGCCGCGGCGCGGGCCGTGCCGCTGGTCGCGGGGGTGCTGGGGGCGGGCGGTGTCGCCGTCGCCGTACTGCCGTCGAAGGTCCGGATGCGGGCCGAGCTGCGCAAGCGGTGGCGTACCTGGGCGCTGGTGGCGCCGGTCTTCCTGGGGGCGTACTTCCTGGGCGGCGGCGGGACGTTCGCGCTGGCCGCGGGGCTCGGGGTGGTCGCGGCGGGCGAGTTCGCGCGGATGGCCGGGCTGCGGCGCGGTGACCTCGCGGTGCTGGTGGCGGCCTCGGTGGCGCTGCCCGTGCTGGCGTGGCTGGCGCCGCAGGTCCTCGACGTCCGGGCGGCGTCTCTGCTGCTGGTCGCGGCGGCGCTTCCCCCGGTGCTGGGCGGGGACGACCGGGCCGGTTTCACCCGCACCGCGCGTACCGCCTTCGGGCTGCTGTGGATCCCTGTCGCACTGACCGGTCTGGTGACGCTCGGGGACACGGGGGTCGCGGTGGGGCTGGCGGTGGCGCTCGGCGATGTCGGCGCCTGGTGCGGCGGTACGGCGCTGGGCCGCCGGGGCCCGCTCGCCCGGCCGCTGTCGCCGCTCTCCCCGAACAAGACCTGGGCGGGGGTGCTCGGTGCGGCGGTGGCGACGGCCCTGCTGCTGCTCGTACTCGGCGAGTTCACGCTCCCGCTGTGGGCCGCGGTGCTCGGCGGCTGTGTCCTCGGTGACCTGCTCGAATCGATGGTCAAGCGCGAGTCGGGGGTGAAGGACGCGGGCAGCTGGCTGCCCGGCTTCGGCGGCCTCCTCGACCGGATCGACTCCCTGCTGGTGGCCCTTCTCCTGGCGATGGTGATGACATGAGCTCAACCCTCCCCCGCGTACCCGACCGGGTCGCGCTGCCCGCACGCTCCCGGTTCGCCGCCGCGCTCCGGCGCGGCCTGTGGTGGGGCGTCCTCAGCCTCACCGGCGGGGTGGAGCGGCGTGGCCGGCTGCCGCGCGGCGGCTGCGTCGTCGTCGCCAACCACTCCTCGCACGCGGACACGGCGGCGCTCCTCGCGGCGCTCGACGCCCGGCACAGCCCGGCGATCGGCGCGGCGGCCGACTACTGGTTCGCCTCGCCGTGGCGGCGCCGGATCTGCCGCAGGCTCGCGGCCGGGTTCCCGGTGCGGCGCAGCGGCGGCGGCATGGACGACCTGCTGTCCATGGCGGACGAGCTCCGCTTTGGCCGGGCGGTCGTCCTGTTCCCGGAGGGAACCCGGGGCAAAGACGGCAAGCTGGGCTCCTTCCATCGCGGTGCGCTGGTCCTGGCCGAGCGGGCCGGGGTCCCGGTCGTGCCGGTGGGGATCGCGGGCACGGACCGGCTGCTGCCCAAGCACGGCCGGCTGCGCTCGGCGCTGGTGCGGGTGTCGATCGGTGACCCGCTGCCGTCGACGACCGGTCCGCAGGAGGCCCGTGACGCGGTGGTCGCGCTGCACGCGCGTACGGTCGCCGAGCCGCTGCGGGACTCCGCGACGCGGCGCCGGGTGGCCGCGGTCGTCACCTCCCGCTGGGGCGTTCCGCTGGCGTTCTGCTGGGCGCTGGCGGAGGCGCTGAGTTGGCCGTTGATGCCCGAGCTGCTGCTGGGCGCGGTGTGTGTGGCGGTGCCGCGGGCGGCGCTCAGGGTGTCGCTGGGCGCGCTCGCCGGCAGCCTGGCCGGGGGCCTGATCGCGCTTCAGCTGGCCGCCGCGGGCGTGCATCTGCCCGCGCCGCTGACCACGGACCGGATGCGGGCCGAGGCCCGCGCCGAACTGGCGCTGGAGTGCGCGTCCGCGGTGCGGCACCAGCCGTGGAACGGCATTCCGTTCAAGGTGTACGGGGCGGAGGCGGGCCGCGCCGGTGTCCCCGCGCCCGACTGGCTCACCGCGTCGGCGACTGCCCGGGGTTCCCGGACGCTCACCGTGGGGCTCGGCTTCGCCGCCTTCGGGCTGCTGATGCGCCGCCACCGCCGCCAGTACGGCCGCTATCTGGTCCTGCTGGGCGGCGGGTTCGCGGCGGGGCTCTCGCTGATCGTCGCGAGCTGGGGCTGACCGGACACTGACCGACGGGCGCACCGGTTCTGTCCGACGACGCTCTGGTCCGGACCTGCCGCCGCCCGCCAGACTGCCGCCATGTCCGACACCACAGCCGTACCCCCGCAGTGGACGCCCATCCATGGCGCGCCCTACCAGCCGGTCCCCTACCGTCCCGAACGGATCGCGGCCGACGAGTCGCTCGCACGTGCCGCCCGGTTGCGGCAGCGGATGGACGAGCGCAGGACCGTACGCCGGTTCTCCCGCGATCCCGTTCCCGAGCAGGTCGTGAAGGACGCGATCGCCTGTGCCTCGACCGCCCCGTCCGGCGCGCATCAGCAGCCGTGGACCTTCGTCCTGGTCAAGGACCCGGAGGTGCGCCGGCGTATCCGCGAGGCGGCCGAGCGCGAGGAGCGGATCAGCTACGACGGCAGGCTCGGCGAGGAGTGGCTGGCGGCGCTGCGCCCGCTGGGCACGGATTCCGTCAAGGCCCATATGACGGACGCCCCGGCCCTGGTCGTGGTCTTCCAGCAGCGGTACTGGGTGGGCGAGGACGGCACCAGGCACAAGCACTACTACGTCGACGAGTCGGTCGGGATCGCCGTCGGAATGCTGCTCTCGGCCCTGCATCTCTCGGGCCTGGCGGCGCTGATCCATACACCGAGCCCGATGCGGTTCCTGCGCGAGGTGCTGGACCGTCCGGAGAACGAGAAGGCGTTCGCGGTGATTCCGGTCGGGTATCCGGCCGACGACTGCGAGGTGCCCGGCCTGGTACGCAAGTCGCTGGACCAGGTGCTCGTGGAGATCTGAGGAGAAGCGGAGATCCGAGGAGAAATGGAAACCGCCTCCCGGCCGGCAGGGGAACCGGGCGGGAGGCGGAATTCGTGGCGGGGCGCCGGGGTGGGGCGCCCCGGGGGCGTCAGCCCTGGTGGGGGTAGGTGTAGTCGGTCGGCGGAACCAGCGTCTCCTTGATGGCCCGGGTCAGGGTCCAGCGCTGGAGGTTCTGCGGGGCGCCCGCCTTGTCGTTCGTGCCCGAGGCACGGCCGCCGCCGAAGGGCTGCTGGCCGACCACGGCGCCGGTCGACTTGTCGTTGATGTAGAAGTTGCCCGCGGCGTACCGCAGCTTCTCCATCGTGTACGCGGCCGCACCGCGGTCGTTCGCGATGACGGAGCCGGTGAGCGCGTAGTCGGAGACCGACTCCATCTGCTCCAGCATCGCGTCGTACTGGTCGTCCTCGTAGACGTGCACGGCGAGGATCGGGCCGAAGTACTCGGTCGTGAAGACCTCGTTCGAAGGGTCGGTGCACTCGATGACGGTCGGGCGGACGAAGTAGCCCACCGAGTCGTCGTAGGTGCCGCCCGCGACGATCGTGCAGGACGGGTCGGCCTTGGCCCGGTCGATCGCGGCCTTGTTCTTGGCGAACGAACGGTCGTCGATGACGGCGCCGATGAAGTTCGACAGGTCGGTGACGTCACCCATGGAGATGGAGTCGACCTCGGCGGCGAACTTCTCCTTGAAACCGGAGTTCCAGATGGAGGCCGGGACGTACGCACGGGAGGAGGCCGAGCACTTCTGGCCCTGGAACTCGAAGGAGCCGCGGGTCAGCGCGGTCTTCAGGACGGCGTGGTCGGCCGACGGGTGGGCGACCACGAAGTCCTTGCCGCCGGTCTCGCCGACGAGCCGCGGGTAGGTGCGGTAGTTGGCGATGTTGTTGCCGACCGTCTTCCACAGGTGCTGGAAGGTGGGGGTCGAGCCGGTGAAGTGGATACCGGCCAGGTCGCGGTGGTTCAGGGCCACCTCGGAGACGGCGATGCCGTCGCCGGTCACCAGGTTGATGACGCCCTTGGGCAGGCCGGCCTCTTCCAGGAGCTGCATCAGCAGCACGGCGGCGTGGGTCTGCGTCGGGGACGGCTTCCACACCACGACGTTGCCCATGAGGGCGGGGGCGGTGGGGAGGTTGCCCGCGATGGCCGTGAAGTTGAACGGCGTGATCGCGTAGACGAAGCCCTCCAGCGGGCGGTGGTCCATGCGGTTCCACACGCCCGGCGAGTTGGCCGGGGGCTGCTCGGCCAGGATCTGGCGCGCGTAGTGCACGTTGAAGCGCCAGAAGTCGACGAGTTCGCAGGGGGTGTCGATCTCGGCCTGCTGCGCGGTCTTGGACTGGCCGAGCATCGTGGAGGCGGCCATCGTCTCGCGCCACGGGCCGGACAGCAGCTCGGCGGCGCGCAGGATGATCGCGGCGCGGTCGTCGAAGGACATCGCGCGCCAGGCCGGGGCAGCGGCGAGCGCGGCGTCGATCGCGTCCTGCGCGTCCTTCTGCGTGGCGTTGGCGAACGTACCGATGACGGCCTTGTGGTTGTGCGGCTGTACGACGTCGAAGCGCTCGCCGCCGCCCATCCGCTTCTCGCCGCCGATGGTCATCGGAAGGTCGATCGGGTTCTCGGCGAGCTCCTTGAGCTTCACCTCCAGGCGGGCACGCTCCGGGGAGCCCGGGGCGTAGGAGTGGACCGGCTCGTTGACCGGCGCGGGGACCTGGGTCACAGCGTCCATGAGTTCCGTTGCTCCTTGGGTAGAGAGGTGGAGGGGGGCTCAGCCCTTGGTGAGGATCGAGCGGCCGAAGAACAGCAGGTTCGCCGGCTTCTCCGCGAGGCGGCGCATGAAGTAGCCGTACCAGTCGGTGCCGTACGCCGTGTAGACGCGCATCCGGTGGCCCTCGGCCGCGAGCCGGAGGTGCTCGTCGCTGCGGATGCCGTACAGCATCTGGAACTCGTACTCGTCCAGTTTGCGCCCGGCCTTGCGGCCCAGCTCCTGGGCGATGGCGATCAGACGCGGGTCATGGGACCCGATCATCGGGTAGCCCTCGCCCTCCATGAGGATCCGCAGGATGCGGACGTACGCCTTGTCGATCTCGGCCTTGTCCTGGTACGCGACGGAGGCGGGCTCCTTGTAGGCGCCCTTCACGATGCGGACGCGGCTGCCGACGGCGGCCAGGCGGCGGGCGTCCTCCTCGGTGCGGAACAGGTAGGCCTGGATCACGCAGCCGGTCTGCGGGAAGTCCTTCCGCAGCTCCTCGTGGATGGCGAACATCGAGTCGAGGGTGGTGTGGTCCTCGGCGTCCAGCGTGACCGTGGTGCCGATCGCGGCGGCGGCCTCGACGACCGGGCGGACGTTGGCGAGCGCCAGCTCGTGCCCGCCGTCCAGCGCTTGGCCGAACATGGAGAGCTTGACGGACATCTCGGCCTTGGTGCCCAGGCCCAGGCCCTTGAGGCGCTCGACCAGTTCGAGGTAGGCGTCGCGGGCTTCGGCGGCCTGCTCGGGCGTGGTGATGTCCTCGCCCACCACGTCGAGGGTGACTTCGAGGCCCTTGTCGGCGGCGTCCTCGATGATCGGGACGACCTGGTCGACGGTCTCACCGGCGATGAACCGGTCGACGACCTGCTTGGTGCCAGGTGCGGCCGAGATGAAACGGCGCATCTTGTCGCTGCGGGACGCGGCGAGAATCACGGGACCCAGCACGGGGCACCTCCACGGAAAGTACGAACGAAGGCCATACCGGCAGATAGGGAACAGACCGGTACGGCACGGAGAACCACCGTGAAATCTAAGGATCTCTCCGATCCTGTGCCATCGACAGCTGTCACGCATCCGTTCCCCGGTTCTCAGACATATGTCTGAAGGGGTGCGAGAATGGCCGGGTGAAGGGCGATTACCAGGAGCTGGTCGACGAGATCTCCGGGCTGCTCGGCGCCCCCGCGACGCTGGAGAACCGGGACTTCGGCCTGGTCGCCTTCGGCGCCCATGACAGCGACGACGACACCGCGATGGACCCGGTCCGCACCCGCTCGATCCTGACCCGCCGCTCCACGCCCGCCGTCCGCGCCTGGTTCGAGGGCTTCGGCATCACCCGCGCCACCGGCCCGGTCCGCATTCCGGCGGCCCCGGAGGCCGGGATCTTCCGGGACCGGATCTGCCTGCCGGTACGTCATCGGGGGGCCGTGCTCGGTTACGTATGGCTGCTCGACGCGGACCCCGGACCGACCGACGAACAGCTGAAGGCGGCGATGGAGGTGGCGGCCCGGATCGGGGCGCTGCTCTCCGACGAGGCGCGGGCGGGTACCGATCTCTCCCGGGAGTTCGGCGCGGTGCTGACCGCCGGGCGGGGCTGGCAGCGCGACACGGCGATCGCCGCGCTGCACGAGGCGCTGGGGCCGGACGCGAAGGGGCTGCACACGGTGGTGTGCGTGACCCCGTGGCCGGACGATCCGCCGTCGGTCCGTACGGTGCCGTCGACGGCGGCGCTGTCCTCGGTCCCCGGGACCGGGGGGTTCCCCTCCCTGGCCGCTCTGGTCCGGCTGCGCTCCACCGATGTCCTCGACCCGGCGCTCGGCGCCGCGGACCGGCTGCGTTCCGCCGCGGGCCGGGAGGCCACCGCCGGGGTCGCGGTGCCCCGCCGGGGTCTCGTGGACCTGGCCGCGGCCTGGCACGAGGCGGTGGCGGCCGCCCGCGCCGCGGCGGCCGAGTCCCGGTTCGGCCCGGTCGCCGATTGGTCGGCGATCGGGCCGTACCGGCTGCTGACCGCGCTCCCCGCGGGAGCCGCCGCGGATCCCGTGGTCCGCACCCTGCTCACGCCGCCGCACAAGGATCTGGCCCGCACCGCCGAGGTGTTCCTCGACTGCGCGGGCCAGGCATCCCGGACGGCCGCCGCACTCGGCGTCCACCGCCAGACGCTCTACTACCGGCTCTCCCGGATCCAGCAGCTCACCGGCCTCGATCTGAACGACGGCGAGGACCGGCTGCTGCTGCACATGGCGCTCAAGAGCGCGCGGCTCGGGAGCCAGGGTCCTTCGTTTGGATCAGGCCGGGCTCGCGGGGTCTGATCCAAACGAAAGACCCTGATCCGCCCGGCCCTCCAGCACGGCCTTCAGACCGTCCGTCAGATCCTGTGCGGACGGGGCGGATTCGGTGTCCATCATCCACTGGACCATCACGCCCACGAGCAGCGCCTGGCAGAACAGCCCGGTCACCCGAGCCTTCTCGGGGTCCTCCTCCGGGTCGATGCCGAGCATGCTCTCGGCCAGCCCGTCACGCCCGTCGCGCTGCGGGCCCATCAGGGCCTTCCGCAGCTCCGGGTCCTGGTCGATCCGGGAGACGACCTCCATCTGGAGCTTCCAGACGGACCGGGACTCCGCATAGCTGTCGATCACTCGCTGCCAGGTGTCGCGGAACTGGTCGAGCGGCGAGCGGGACTCACCGCCGCCGTCCGCACCCTCGTCCGGCTTCTCGATGAGCACATCGCCCCACTCCTCCGTCACCTTGAGGAAGGCGAGGTTGAGCAGCGCTTCCTTGGAGCCGTAGTGGTAGCCGATGGAGGCGAGGTTCGTCCCGGAGGCGGCCACGATGTCGCGTGCCGTCGTCCGGGCGTACCCCTTCTCCAGCAGGCAGCGCTTGGCGCCTTCGAGCAGATCCTCACGGTGTCCCATGACAGCAGCGTACCCGGCATGCAGACGTTTGTGTAAGACGAACGTCTAGATGCCGGGTACGCGGAAACGCCGGAGCTGTCAGCCGGAACCGTCAGTCGGTCAGGTTCACCGTGCGGGCCGAAGCGGCGCCGATCTCCGAGGAGATCTCGCCGAGCACCGCCGCCGGGACGTCGTCGTCGACGGTGAGCACGACCAGCGCCTCGCCGCCCGCGTCCGTCCGCGAGACCTGCATGCCCGCGATGTTCAGACCGGCCTCGCCGAGGATCCGGCCGACCGTGCCGACGACACCGGGACGGTCCTCGTAACGCAGCACCACCATGTGGTCGGCCAGCGCCAGGTCCACGTCGTAGTCGCCGACGGCGACGATCTTCTGGAGGTGCTTGGGTCCGGCCAGCGTGCCGGAGACGGCGACCTCCTCGCCGCCCGAGAGCGTGCCGCGGACGGTGACCACATTGCGGTGGTCGGGCGACTCGGAGCTGGTGGTGAGGCGAACCTCGACACCGCGCTCCTGCGCGAAGAGCGGGGCGTTCACATACGACACGGTCTCGTCGACGACGTCCTCGAAGACGCCCTTGAGCGCGGAGAGTTCGAGCACCTTGACGTCGTGCTGGGTGATCTCGCCGTACACCTCGACATCGAGGCGGACCGCGACCTCGCCCGCGAGCGCGGTGAAGATCCGGCCGAGCTTCTCGGCGAGCGGCAGACCCGGGCGCACGTCCTCGGCGATCACGCCGCCCTGGACGTTCACCGCGTCCGGCACGAGCTCACCGGCGAGGGCCAGGCGCACGGACCTGGCGACCGCGATGCCCGCCTTCTCCTGGGCCTCGTCGGTGGAGGCGCCGAGGTGCGGGGTGCAGACGACCTGGTCGAACTCGAACAGCGGCGAGTCCGTGCAGGGCTCCTTCGCGTACACGTCGAGGCCGGCGCCGGCGACGCGGCCCTCCTTGAGGGCGGTGGCGAGCGCCGCCTCGTCGACGATGCCGCCACGCGCGGCGTTGACGATGCGGACCGAGGGCTTCACCTTGTGCAGCGCCTCGTCGCCGATCAGGCCGAGCGTCTCGGGGGTCTTGGGCAGGTGCACCGTGATGAAGTCTGCGACCTCCAGCAGCTCGTCGAGCGCGAGGAGCTTGACGCCCATCTGCGCGGCACGCGCGGGCTGCACATAGGGGTCGTACGCGACGATCTTCATGCCGAAGGCCGACATGCGCTGCGCGACCAGGACCCCGATGCGGCCGAGGCCGACGACACCGAGGATCTTCTCGCTGAGCTCGACGCCGGTGTACTTGGAGCGCTTCCACTCACCGTTCTTGAGGGCGGTGTTGGCCTGCGGGATGTTGCGCGCGGTGGCGACCAGCAGACCGCAGGCCAGTTCGGCGGCGGTGACGATGTTGGAGGTCGGTGCGTTGACGACCATCACGCCGGCCTTGGTGGCGGCGGAGACGTCGACGTTGTCCAGACCGACGCCCGCGCGGGCGACGACCTTCAGCTTCTTCGCGGCGGCGATGGCCTCGGCGTCGACCTTGGTGGCGGAGCGCACCAGGATGGCGTCGACATCGGCGATCGCGGGGAGGAGCTCGGCGCGGTCCGCGCCGTTGCAGTGCCGGATGTCGAAATCCGGGCCCAGCGCGTCCACCGTGGCGGGCGACAGCTCTTCAGCGATGAGTACGACAGGTTTCGAGCTCACGTGAGTCCTCACAGGTCCAGTGCGGACGGCCGTCCCGACGGCCGCAGGCGGTGGAGGGGCTTGCCGCGTGGAAGACGCACGACACTGTGGGCCTGACGCGTGTATGTGTGGAGAAGTGTAGTCATGCGCCAGGACGCATACTGCGCCCCGTTGGAAGGATCACCCACACGGGGCTGGACGACTTGTACACACGTACGACGCCGCCTCTTCCAGCGGTGAAGCGGAAACGCCCCGGTGGGCGGGCCCGCGGGCCCGCCCACCGGGGCGTCGGTGTTACGCGTCCTCGTCGTTGACCCAGCTCATGAGCTTGCGCAGCTCGCGGCCGGTGGTCTCCAGGAGGTGGTCGCTGTCGGCCTTCTTGTACTCGTTGTACTTGGGCAGACCGTTGTGGTATTCGGCCATCCAGTTCTTGGCGAAGGTGCCGTCCTGGATCTCGGCGAGGACCTTCTTCATCTCGGCCTTGGTGGCGTCGGTGATGATCCGCGGGC
>NZ_JBEXPH010000074.1:0-38611 GCF_040611955.1 Streptomyces sp. NPDC006510
CTGCCCGGTGCCGCGCCGGGTGCCGCACTCGGCTGGGTGCTCGACGACCTCGACCCGTACCGCGACTGCTTCGCCGCGCCGGCCGCGGCCGCCCTCGACGACCGGGCCGCCGCGGATCTGGTGGTCGGGCTCGGCGACGCCTGGGCGCTGATCGAGGCGAAGACTCCGGTGCGCGCACGGGAGATGGCGGGCCGGCTCACCACCCTGACACCGTTGACCGGCCAGGCCCCGGCGGAGCCGTCGGTGGGGCGGCACGGCTACGGCGCGCTGGGCATCGCTGTGGACGGCAGCGCCGAGGAGCTGGCGATCGCGCTGCTGCGGGGCTTCCGGCGGGCCGAATTGCAGGCGCTTGCCGATGTCACGGATCTTTACGCGGCGGACGGCTCCTGGGAACATCGAATGCCTTGGCGGGAAGAACCAGTTCCGTTTTCCCGGTTGCTGGCCGACACCTATGAGCGGATGGCGTTGGGCGCATTCGAGCCGCACTGTCTGGAGGGCGTACCGCAGGCTCTCGACACACTGGAGGGTGCCGCCGAGCTCACCGTCAGCGGAAAGCGGCTGCTGGATCTGATGCGAAAAGAGATCTGAGGGTTGAATTCCGGTTAGGGCGGGGAGTGGCGGCACACACGGGACAACTGGGAGGAACAGCCGCAGACCGAATTCGATCAAGGAAATGATCGACTGAACCGGGGAACGTATGACTGAAAACCGGCGTTGAATGACCGAACGCCATGGGGGTGGAGCAACGTCCGCTCCGGAATGATGAATTCGCTCGCATTCACTTCACTTCCCGGATGCGGGTGCTCACACAGGACGGGGGTCGTGTGCACGCAACAACGCAGCAGCGAGCTGCGGACCATCGGCCGTACTTCTTCTTGAGTTATGCCCATACACCGGGGTACGGCGGTGGAACGGACCCCGATATGTGGGTCGAGCGGCTCTTCCAGGATCTCTGCGGCCATGTGCTGGCCCTGACAGATCTGCCCGCGGGCGCGCCCGCGGGGTTCATAGACCGCGAGATACGCTCCGGCGAGGGCTGGTCGGAACGGCTCGGTGAGTTGCTCGCCACCTGCCGGGTGTTCGTTCCGCTGTTCTCGCCGCGCTACTTCGCGAGCGAGATGTGCGGCAAGGAGTGGTACGCCTTCGCGCAGCGCGCCATCCACCACCGGGCCCGCTCCAACCAGAGCGCCGAGGCGATCGTCCCGGCACTCTGGGTGCCCGTGCCCCCGAGCCAGCTGCCGGGACCGGCCGAGCGATTACAGTTCAACCACCGCGACTTCGGCGACCGTTATGTCAGTGACGGGCTCTACGGCCTGATCAAGCTCAAGCTCTTCGAGGAGGAGTACGAGCGCGCGGTGTACGAACTCGCCAAGCGCATCGTCACGGTCGCCGACACCATCAGACTCGGCACCGGCCGTCCCGTCGACTACCGGCTGGCCCCCAGCGCGTTCGGCCCGCTGGGCAGCGGCGGAGTGGGCGGTCCCCGGCCCATGCAGGTGACCATCGCCGCCCCCACACGGCACGACCTGCCCGCGGGACGCAACGCCGAGTACTACGGCGACAATCCGCAGGACTGGAACCCCTACCATCCGGCCGCGGCCCGCCCCCTGGCCTATGTCGCCCAGGACCTGGTGCACTCCCTCAACTACCAGGTCACCGTCTCCTCCTTCGACGAGGAGTCCGGCCACCCCGAGGGCAAACAGCCGCCCAGCAGACCGGAGATCCTGCTCGTCGACCGCTGGGCCCTGCAGGACGAGGACCGCCGTCGCCGGCTCGCCGCCTTCGACGCGGAGAACCGCCCCTGGGTGACGATGGTCGTGCCGTGGAACCGCGACGACCACGAGAGCATGGCGGCCGAGGCCGAACTGACCGAGAAGCTCGAACAGACCATGCCGACCAAGATGCGCCAGGGCCGGGCGTACTGCCGTGCCGCCGCCAGGGGCGTACCCAGCATGGAGGCCTTCGGGCAGATCCTGCCGCAGGTGGTCGAGGTCGCGGCCCAGCAGTACCTGAGGCACGCGGCGGTGTATCCACCCGCCACCGGCGGCGGACACACCGAACGGACGCGGCTGATGGGGCCGATGGCACAGACGCACTACATCTCCGAGACACATGACCATGCGACGGATGCGGAGGACACGGATGACGGCCGGTCGTGACGGGCGCATCGTCACCTTCTACTCGTACAAGGGCGGCACCGGGCGCACCATGGCCCTGGCCAACACCGCCTGGATACTCGCCGCCAACGGAAAACGGGTACTGGCCGTCGACTGGGACCTGGAGGCACCGGGGCTCCACCGCTTCTTCCACCCGTTCCTCGACCCGTCGACACTCGGTGCCACCACCGGCGTCATCGATCTGATCACCGAGTACGCGTGGGCCGCGACCAGCCCCGTTCAGCGCGCCGACGACTGGCACCGCGACTACGCGCGCATCCAGCCGCACGCCGTCTCGCTGACCCCCGAGGCACTCGGCTGGGAGTTCCCGCAGGGCGGCACCCTCGACTTCGTCTCCGCCGGACGGCAGAACCGCGAATACTCCGCGACCGTCTCCACCTTCGACTGGGACAACTTCTACGACCGGCTCGGCGGCGGCCACTTCTTCGACGCCCTGCGCGACGACATGAAGGCCAACTACGACTACGTCCTCATCGACAGCCGGACCGGCCTCAGCGACATCGCCGACATCTGCACCGTCCACCTCCCCGACGTCCTCGTCGACTGCTTCACGCTCAGCGACCAGTCCATCGACGGCGCCGCCTCCGTCGCCCGGCAGATCTCCGAGCGTTACACCGGCCGCCCCATCTCCATCTTCCCCGTCCCGATGCGCATCGACGAGGGCGAGAAGGAGAAGGCCGACGCCGGACGGGCGCTGGCCCGGCTCAAGTTCGACCGGCTGCCGCGCGACCTGTCCGGGGACGAACTCACCGCCTACTGGGGCGCCGTGGAGATCCCGTACCGCCCCTACTACGCGTACGAGGAGACCCTCGCGACCTTCGGCGACGAGGCCGGTCTCACCAACTCGCTGCTCTCCGCCTTCGAACGGCTCACCTCCGTCATCACCGACCAGCAGATCACCTCGATGCCACCGGTCGGCGAAGAGGTGCGGCTGCGCATCCGGGACGCGTTCACCAGGCGCAGGCCCGCGCTGCCGGCCGATCTCTTCCTCAGCTATGTGGCGGAGAACCGGATGTGGGCCGACTGGATCGAATCCGTGCTCACCCGGGCCGGGTTCCGCGTCGTGCCGCGCGATGTGTCCGCCGAGCGGGAGGCCCTGGAACCGGCGGCCGCCACCGCCGAGAACGCCGCCCGTACCGTGGTGCTGCTCTCCAGCGCCTACCTCAAGTCCCAGCGTGCGGTGAACCTCTGGGAACGGGCCGTCGCGGAGGACCCGGGCGGCGGCCGGCGCCATCTGCTGCCGCTCAGGGTCGGTGACGTTCGGCTGTCCGCGCCCTATATCGACCGCAATCCCGTCGACCTCTTCCGGCTCGACGAGGTGCACGCCACCGCCGCCCTGCTGCGCGCACTGGACCGCCCCGTACAGCTCACCGACGCCGTGTCGCCAGGGCCGCGCTTCCCGGGCACCGTCCCCAGGATCTGGAACGCCCCGCCGCGCAACCCCGGTTTCACCGGCCGTTCCCTGGTCCTGGAACGGATGCGGGACCAGCTCGGCGGCGGCATGGCCGTCGTGCTGCCGCAGCCGCAGACCCTGTACGGTCTCGGCGGCGTCGGCAAGACCCAGGTCGCCCTGGAGTACGTGCACCGCTTCATGGCCGACTACGACCTGGTCTGGTGGATTTCGTCCGAGCAGACCGACGACGTGGTGGCCGCGCTCGCCGAGCTCGCGGTCCGGCTGGGCGCCCAGGGCGGCGACGACATGGCGGCAGCCTCCCAGGAGGCCGTGGACCTGCTGCGGCGGGGTGTGCCCTCGGACCGCTGGCTGCTGGTCTTCGACAACGCCGACGACCCCGAACGGCTCAGGCGCTACTTCCCGCAGGGCGGCTCGGGCCACATCCTGGTCACCTCCCGCAACCAGGCCTGGTCCCAGCACGGCGACGCGCTGCCCGTCGACGTCTTCCTGCGCGAGGAGTCCATCGAACACCTTCAGCGCCGGGCCCCGGGGCTGAGCGACGAGGACGCCGCCCAGGTGGCCACCGCGGTCGGTGACCTGCCGCTGGCCGTCGAACAGGCGGCGGCCTGGATCGCGGAGACCGCCACCCCGATCGACACCTATCTCGAACAGCTGGCACAGCAGGCCCCCGAGGTGCTCGCGCTCAACCAGCCGGCCGGTTACCCGGAGCCGGTCGCCGCGACCTGGAACATCTCCATCCAGCGGCTCAAGGAGCGCTCGCCCGCCGCGGTGCGGCTGCTCCAGCTCTGTGCCTTCTTCGCACCCGAGCCCATCTCGGGGAACCTCCTGTACAGCAAGGAGATGATCGAGGCACTGAAGCCGTACGACGCCTCGCTCCAGGAGAAGCTGGTGCTGGGCCGGGTCATCCGGGAGATCGGCCGGTTCGCCCTCGCCAAGGTCGACCAGGTCTCCAACTCCATCCAGGTGCACCGGCTCGTCCAGGCCGTCATCCGGGCGCAGCTCACCGAGGAGGAGCAGCGGGACGCCCGGCACGCCGTCCACCGCATCCTGGCGGGCGCCCGGCCCGACGACGACGAGCCGATCGACAACCCCTCGACCTGGCCGCAGTTCGCCACCATCTGGCCGCACCTCGGCCCGTCCGACGCGCGCAACTGCAAGGAGCCCGAGGCCCGCAGGCTGCTGATCGACCGGGTCCGCTACCTCTGGAAGCGCGGTGACTTCCGGACCGCCACCACCGTCTGTGAGGAGCTGCGCGAGATCTGGCGGGAGACGCTGGGGGAGCGGGACATCCAGTACCTCTACCTCTGCTTCCACCTCTCCAACATCTACCGCTCGCGCGGCCGTTACGTGGAGGCCAGGGAACTCGACGAGATCACCCTGGCGATGCAGCAGGAGGTCCTGGGCCCGGAGCACCCGCACACGTACATGAGCACCAGCAGCCTGGCGACGGACCTCGGCACGCTCGGGGAGTACACCAGGGCGATCGAGCTGGCGACGGAGGCCACCGACGGGTTCAACCAGATCTTCCACGAATCGCACCCGAGGACGCTGGCGGCGGCCAACAACCTGGCGTTCACCCTGCGGTCCATCGGGCAGTACGCCAAGGCCCGCGAGATCGACCAGGACGTCTTCGACCGGCGCGTCGAGGTGCTCGGCCCGAAACATCCGTACAGCCTCTCCTCGGCCATGAACCTGGCCCGGGACCTGCGGGACGTCGGGCGGTACGAGGACTCGGTCGGCATTCTCAGCCATACGTACGACAGCTACAAGGCCACGCTCGGCCGGGCCTTCCCGGGCACCCTGAGCGCGGCGAAGAGCCTCGCGGTGTCGCTGCGCCGCGCGGGCAGACTGGAGGACGCCCGCAGGCTCACGGTGGCCACCCGTGCCAGGTACCGGGCCAAGTACACCGCCGCCAACCCGGAGTCGCTGGCCTGCGATCTCAATCTGGCGGCCGACCTGTTCGCGGCCGGCGAGGCGACCGAGGCCAGGGACACCGCACAGGAGGTCGTCGACCAGTACATGAAGGTGCCGGGGGAGAAACACCCGTACACCCTGGCCGCTCTGAACAACCTCGGCGTGTACCAGTCGGGGACCGGCGCCTCGGAGGAGTCGGCGCGGGTGCTGACCCGGGTGGTGGCTGCGATGCGGGAGGTGTACGGGCCGGAGCACCCCAACACGCTGTTCTGCGTGATGAATCTGGCGAACGCGACGGCGGAGCGGGGCGATCTCGAACTGGTGCTGGAGACCGAGAAGAGGGTGTCCGGGCAGCTCAGGAGGGTACTGGGGGCACATCACCCGGAGACCCTGGCCATGACGTCGAACATGGCGGTCACACTCGACGCGCTGGGGCGCAAGGACGAGGCGCTTCGGCTGAGGTCCGAGACGGTCGAGGAGCTGGCCCGTCAGCTCGGTGACGACCACCCGATGACCCGGATCGCCCGGGACGAGCGCAGGTTCGAGCGCGAGCTGGAACCGACGGCGGTGTGAGCCCCGGGAGCGTCCGGCCGTCACCGGACGCTCCCGGGCCTCCGGGCCCGCCCGTCATCAGGCAGGCGGTTCCAGCAGCCAGTTGAGGATCCTGGGCAGCGCGTGCAGCGCGTCGAAGTGCGCGGCCGCCGGTTCCACCACGACGGTGGAGTTCGGGATGCGTTCGGCCAGCCAGCGCGAGTGACCCACCGGCGAGAACACGTCCTTCTCGCCGTGCCACAGCATCACCGGACCCGTGATGTCCTGGGGATCGAACCCCCACGGATTGCTGAACGCGATCGCGTCGTCGATCCAGCCCCAGGCGGAAGTGCGCAGCCCCTCACGGTAGTTGCGCAGCAGCATGGTACGGACCCCGGCGTCGTTGACCACCATCCGGTCGGAGTCGGTCAGCTCCTGGCGCAGATCGTCGATGAGCCGGACCGGGTTCTTCCTGATCGCCGCGGACCGCGTGATGAACGACTCCGCGAGCCCGTCCGGATCGGCCGCCGCCGTGGAGTACGCCAGCACATTGGACGCGGCCATCCCGTCGAACCAGTCGAGACCGTCGGCCCCCCAGGGGGCCAGCCCGACCAGCGCGGCGGTACGCGTCACCCGCTCGGGCATCAGCGCCGCGCAGGCCAGGGCGTGCGGGGCGCCACCGGACCGGCCCACCACGGCGAACCGCTCCAGCCCGAGATGGTCGGCGATGGCCCGCACGTCCTGAACGGCGTCGGCGACACAGCGGCCCGGCAACCGGTCGGACTCGCCGTAGCCCGGCCGGTCGTAGGTGATCAGCTGGGTCTTGCGCTGGTAGAGGACCATGCCACGCGGAGCCGGACCGAGCCTGCTGCCGGGCATCCCGTGCAGCAGGAAGACCGGTCTGCCACGGGGATCCCCGAGACGCTCCACCACCAGATGCCGCCCGTCCGCCGCGCGCACCCGACTACGCACTTGGCGCCTCCTCCGTATGGTGCGGGCACCGCGTGCCCGACTTTTCCCGCCCGATTCGATGATGGCTCATCAGAGCCCTTACCGGGACGGTGTGTTGGGAAACCGCAAGGAGTGTTCGGGGGCGCGCTCGCCCTGCCGGCCGGCACTACTGCCGCGGGAGCTCGACCTCGGCGCGGATCGCCCGCATGATCGGGGCGACATCACCGTCCGCCCGCTGTACGACCCCACCGAGGTATCCCGGCCCGCGGCCTCTCGCCGCACACCGGACAGACCTCAGTGCCGGGAGGGGCACTGGCCATTGCGGCCGGTCGTGAGGCCACCGGCGGCGATCCGGTCGCCGACGTCGTTCACCAGCCCCCTGCCGAGAGCGTCGGTCCGCTTCAGCAGCTTCTCGAACTCGGTGAGGCGACGGAAGGCATCGGCGTAGGAGTCCTGCTCGTTCAAGGGGAGCTGGAGTACGTGGAGCCGTCTGATGTCCACCCGGGACGAGCTGGAGGCGTGTGTGCCGGCCTGGCGTCCGTTGGCCGGTGCGCGCAGGCACCCGGCGAGGAAGTGGGCGTCCAGCATCTCCGGGTCCACGCGCAGGGCGTACAGCTGCGGGCCCAGGGCGACCGGCGGGCCCTCGTGGACCCATGCCCTGAACGCGCGGACGACGCCGGCCACGATCACGTCCCCCTCCTCGGCCACGGTGTGGGCGGCGCCGGGGGCCAGCAGTCTGCCCGGGGGGCCCTCCGTCAGCAGATCGGGGACGGTGAGCAGGGGTGTGCCGGAATCGCCGGGCGGCGGTGCGGTGTCCGACGGCTGCTGCCCCGCGTGCAGGGTGAGGGCCCCGGCCTTGACGAGATCCCCCACGGTGGTGGTTCGCGGCTCCGATCCGGTGAGGCCGAGCTTCGAGAGGTGGGTGACCAGACCGGTCAGTTCGCCCAGGGACTCGGTCAGTTCCTGCCAGGAGGCGCTGAGCTCCACCGCGGACGGCTCGCCGCCCGATCCGGTGTAGCGGCCCGGGGTGACGTCGACCTCGTCGTCCAGCAGGTCGAGCAGGGAGACACGTACCGCGTCCTTGGGCAGTTCCCGCTCCGGACTGTCGAGCCGCGAGACGGCGGAGAGCACGAAGGAGGTCAGGGCCTCCCAGTCCGGCCCCTGCTCACGGGTGCCCGGACGCCCGGCCCGGGTCGCGTCGATCAGGAGCGCGTCCTGGGCGGCCGGACTCGCGAGCGGGCCGTCGGGAGCCGCCCGCAGCACCCACAGTTGCAGCGAGACACTGTGCGGCTGCGCACAGCCCGGCGGCAGTGCCACCACTGCCCTGAGCAGCCCGGTGCGCAGCAGGGACCCGCGGATGCGGCGCCCGGCCCGGCGGGACGCGACGGCGGGCGGGAGGACGACCACCGCGCTGCCGCCGGGCCTGAGATGGGCGGTCAGATGCTGGACCCAGGCCAGTTCCGGTTCGGTACGGGGCGGGAGGCCGTGGGTCCAGCGCTGGTCGGTGGCCAGTTCCTCGTAGCCCCAGTCGCGTTCGTTGAACGGCGGGTTGCACAGCGCGATATCGGCGTGCAGACCGGCGAACGGGTCGGTGCGCAGCGCGTCGGCGGTGACGATCTCCGTGCGGGCGTCCCGGCCCTCGGTCGCGAAGGCGAGCCGGGCGGCGGCGAGGGCTGCGAGTGCCGGTTCGCGCTCGCAGCCGAGCAGGACCGGATCCGGACCGTCGTAGGCGCGTACCGCCGCCGTCACCAGGTGCCCCGTGCCGCACGCCGGATCGAGGACGGTGAGTCCTCCCGAACCGTCGGTGATCCGGGTGTCGAGCGCGATCCGGGCCATGAGCGAGGCCAGCCGAGGGGGAGTGGTGCTGAGCTGTCGTACGTGGGTGTCCAGCCACCGCTGCAACAGGAACTCGAAGGTCTCGCGCGGGCCTTCGCTCCGCCCCAGCCGTGCGGCCTCCCCGGCCAGATCCCTCGCCTCGGCGGAAAGCCCGGACGCCGTGGCGCGCGTCCTGGGCGCACGCATGCGGCGCGCGGCCTCAGCGATGGCGAGTCCGGACTCGTCCCGGCTGCCGAGTGTCTCGAACCGGGGCCACAGGAACTCGCGGCCGCCGGCGTTCGCCAGCTTGCCGTTGTCGCGCAGCCACTGCTCCACCTCGGACAGCGAGAACTGAGGGCTGACGTCCGAGCCGCCGATCCGTGCGGGGAACGAATCGTGGCGGCGGCGCCAGTTGCTCACGGCCGCCCGCCCCACCCCCGCGATCCGGGCGATCTCGGCCAGGCTGACCGGTACGGGGTTTGATGTGCTCATCGAAGCTCTCCGGGTCCTCGGCGGGCTGGGCGGGTCGGCGTCCCGGCGGCCGCAGTGCATTACAGGCTACTGCGTCCATTGACTTTGTTCACAGGGCCGACTCCTGATGCCGGTGTGTGAATCGTGTGGAGGATGGAAGGCGCGCAGGCGTTTGTGCCGGGAATGGAGCTGGGTGGCCGATACCGACTTCGGTCAGTGCTCCTCGTGGTCTCACGAGATCGCTCGGCATGATGCCGGCTACCTGCCACGCCCATGGGCTGTCCGGCGGATCGGGGCGGACAAGCCCGGCTGTTGTGCCGGCCGGACGCCAAGAATTCGGCCGTATGCCGGGAAGCGGCCATGCGGAAGCCGCCGCCCGGCACGACGGCCGGTGGATCAGACGGCCTTCGACTCCAGGTGGTAGGTCGTGTCGACCCAGAAGCCGTTCGTGGCCGCGGCCTTGATCTCCAGTACGTACTGGCCGGGAGTCAGCGGTGCGAAGCCGCCCCAGATACCCCACGCGTAACGCTGGGTCAGCCCGGTCCTGAACGGCGCGGTGAACTCCTCCAGCGGCAGCGGGACGCTGTTGAGCGAGGCCGTGGCCTCCGTCGCCGTCATGCGCTGGGGCACCCTTGAGTACGACCGGGGGTGCTGCATGTTGAGGACGGGGAAGAAGACCGGCCGGTCCGAGGGGATCGCGCAGCGCCGCACCACCCGACCGCCGTAGGTGCCGGCCAGGAACCACAGGTCGTCCGGCTGGTTCCAGGCGGCGTGCTCACCCGTTGTGTCCCTGACCGGGCTCCGGTCGTCGGGTGCGGACAGGGCCCACTTCCACCACCGGCCCGCGAGCACCCCGCCCTCTTCGTTGCTCGGCTTCCACATACGCTCCGCCGGTCCCGCTCCACTCATGACGACTCTCCCACGTGCAACCCCGGGCTCGGGGCTCGATTCGAACAAGCGGACAGTACCCGGGGCGGGCGCCGGGCCGTACGAAGGGTCGGCAGCGACCTACCGCGCCTCGGGCCTCTCGTTTGGATCACGCCGGGCTCGCGGGGTCCGGCACGCACGCTCGCCGCGTTGTCGTCACTCGCCAGGGCGCCTTCCCCGAGCTCTCGGCTCCGCTTGAGCAGGGGAGGCCCCATCGACTCCCTCCTCCGCCTTGCGATCGCACGCACCAGACCCCGCTCCCTGATCCGGCCTGATCCAAACGAAAGACCCTAGGCCGCCGCGCCGATGACCACCGTCCGCGCCCACTCGGGCGGGGCGTCCGGGACGTAGGAGGGATCGTCCTCGTCCCACGGCCGGGGGAACAGGCCCACCACCGTCCGGCACGCCGGCTGCGCGCTCGGCCAGGGGGTCTGGCCATCGGTCAGGACCACGACGACATCGGGCCGCGGCTGCATCCGCAGGGCTCTGACGAACCCCGAGCGCAGATCCGTACCCCCGCCGCCCACCAGCGGTATTCCCTCGGCACGGCACAGCGGGTGCGCGACCCGGGCCGCCGCGTCGCACGAGAGCACGGTGATCAGGTCGCGACGGCCGCCGACGGCACGGGAGATCGCGGCAACCTCCAGCAGCGCGCTGCCCAGTTCGGTGTCACTGACCGACGCGGACGTGTCGATGACCACGCAGACCCGGGGCGGCCTGCGCCTCAGGCTCGGCAGAACGGCGCCGGGCACCCCGGCCGAGCGCCGCGACGGGCGGCCGTACGTGTAGTCCTCGCCCGCGCCGGATCCGGAGGCGGCCGAACGGACCGCCGCACCCAGCAGATCCCGCCACGGCTGCGGCGGGTGGAACGCCTGCTCCGCCCACCGCTGCCACCCCTTCGAGGCGTTCCCCGGCCGGCCGGTGATGCCCTGCGCCACCCGGAACCGGACCGCGTCCCGTTCCTGCTCGCTGAGGCCGTGCGCACCGTCCGGCCCCAGGTCCCACTCCCGCTCCAGCCCGTCGGCGCCACTGCCGCAGTCCAGCCAGGCCAGGCCCTGCGTATGCGGCCCGAGCCGGAACCGGGTCAGGTATTCCTCCATGAGCTGTCCCTCGGGGAGCCCCAGGGAGTCCGGCCGGACGGCGCCCTCCGGCCGGACCAGCCCCTCGCCGAACACGTCGTCGTTGATCTCGCAGTCGGCGGCGATATTCATCCGCAGCCGTTCCGCGGGGCCGGTCAGCCCGCGCTCCCGTGCGACCCGGTCGCTGCGCCCGTGATGGTCGCGCAGCAGGTGCGACACCTCGTGCACCCAGACCCCGGCCAGTTCCTCCACCGGGGTCCGGTCGACGAAACCGGGCGAGACGTAGCACCGCCAGTGCCGGTCGACGGCCATCGTCGGTACCCGCCGCGATTCCACGACGCGCAGGGCGAACAGGGCCGTCGCCAGGTAGGGGCGGGCCCGGACGGCTTGCAGCCGGGCGGCGAAGAGCTTGTCGCGGTCCAGTGTCCGCGGTGCGTCCGGTGCTTCCGGGTTCATCGGCCGGCCTTCGTGGCGAGCGCGGCCCGGTCCGCCGTACGGGCCGCCGCCCGGTCCGCCCGCCGGGACAGGGACACCGCTCCGGCGAGCTGCTCGATCGATGCCGGAACGTCCCAGTCCTCCCGGCGCAGCGAGGCGAGCGTGGTCGCCGGGACGACCACCACGTCCGGGGCTCCGGTTTCCAGCGCCCGGACCAGGAGCGCCCATGCCGCGTCCCAGCGGGACTTCTCCGGGCGGTTGCGGACCGCCGCCACCACACCGTCGAGCACGGCCTGACGCAGATCCCCCCGCTCGGGCAGGTCGGCGCCCGCCGGGTCGGCGAGCAGCGTCTCGGGGTCCGGCAGGTCCATCCGGTCCAGGCCGGCCAGCAGTTCCAGCCCCGGACCGTCTCCCACGGTGCCCCTGACCAGCAGGGAGAGTACGTCCCTGGACGAGCCGGCCGCGGTCGCGAACGCGATCAGGCACAGGGTCATGTCCCAGCTCCGGGGCGACGGCCAGGGACCGCCCCGGCGCGTTTCGCCGCTGGGCAGCCGGTGCACGAGCGCCGGCCGGGCGGAGAGGAGCCCGCACACCGCGCGGCGGGCGAAGTCCACGGCCTCCGGCAGCCGTTCGGGGGCGAGACGTGGCAGTGTCGCCCTGGGCCAGGTCCCGCCGAGGCCACGCACCACGACCTCGTGGTCATGGGTCCACTGGAGATGCACGAACCGGTTGGCCAGCGGCGGACTCAGCTCCCAGCCGTCGGCCGCCGAGGAACGCGGATTGGCGGCGGCCACGATCCGGACCCCGGGCGGCAGTCGCAGGGCGCCGATCCGCCGCTCCAGGACGAGGCGGAGCAGGGCGGCCTGAACGGCGGGCGGCGCGGTGGACAGCTCGTCCAGGAACAGCAGCCCCCGGCCGGCCCGCACCAGGCGCACCGCCCAGTCCGGCGGGGCCATCGGGACGCCCTGTTCCGCGGGGTCGTCGCCGACGACGGGCAGCCCCGAGAAGTCGGACGGCTCGTGGACGCTGGCGATGACCGTGGTCAGCGGAAGGTCCAGCGAGGCTGCGAGCTGGGTGAGGGCGGCGGTCTTGCCGATGCCGGGCTCGCCCCACAGGAGTACGGGCAGATCGGCGGCCACGGCCAGGGTCAGGGCCTCCAGCTGGATGTCGGGGCGGGGTTCGGTGGTGGTGTCGCGCAGCAGGGCCGTCAGCTCGCCGGCGATGTCGAGCTGGGAGACGCGGTCCTGGTCAAAGGGGGCGCCGGTGGTGGCGAAAGGGGTGTGTGTGGGCATGTCTGATCACCTGTGGGTTCGTGGCGAGGCGTACGGAAGTCGGGGTTCCGGGGTCAGTGGAGGGCGGCGTCGCGCGGGTGCGCGCGGCGGTGACCGGGGCGGCGGCGGTACGGGTGGAGGCGGTCCGGTCCTTCGATCAGGCCCGCCCTGAACAGCCCGTACGTGATCCGCCGCCGCGCGGCCTCCTCCAGCTCGTCCCGCAGATCGCCGCTGCGCAGCAGTGCGCCGGGGCCCAGCAGACCCTCGACGACGGCCAGCGCACCGGCGATGTCGCCGTGGTCCAGGCGTTCGCGCACACCGGCGAGGCAGTCCGGACGGCGGTGCGCCTCGTCGATGGCCTGGAGGCAGGGCAGCGGAGTGCCGGTCAGCGCGACCAGCAGTTCCTCCCGGCGGATCTCGGCCGGGTCGTGGTCCAGCGGGGCCAGTACCCCGTCGACCAGGCCGATCCGATGCCGGGCTCCCCGGCATTCCACGAGGCGCGGTTGTCCCGCCCGGTCCGGGTCCGGTGCCGGACCGGCCGGCGGACGACCCGGTGCCAGCGCCGTGACGACCAGCGGATGCAGCCGGCCGGCCTCGATCGAACCGGTACGGATCAGATCGAGGTCGGGCAGCACCCAGGTCGCCGCGTCGGGCAGGACCGGCAGCGCGGAGCTGCCGCGGCCCGTGGTCGCGGCCGCGATCCGCAGCGCGGGCGGCCCGGGTCCGTCCCGCTCGGCGACCAGGTCCAGGAGCAGCCGGTGCCGGGCCCCGAGCCGCACGGCGACGGTACCGGCGGGCCGCCCCTCGGCCCGGAGCAGAATCCCCGCCTCGGCCGCCCACCGGTCGACGGCGCAGCGACGCGCAGGCGGCACCATCCCCAGCACTTCGGGAGGCACCGCGGTCCGGCGGTCGGCGGGCGGCCCATCGGCCCCGGACCGGACCCGCAGCTCATCGGTCCTGCGCGCATCCCACAGATGGCGGTGCAGATCGAGGCGGAACCGGGGGTTCGGGTGGTGGTGCGGATGGCGTCGGGCCTCGGCCCCGGATCCGGATCCGTCCCACAGCGCGAGACTGACCCGCTGACCGGCATCCGCCCAGGCGGGCGGAGTCCGGACCACCAGCTGCACCGGTCGCCCGCCGTCGGACCCCTCGGTGTCGTACCGGGCCAGAGCGATCGTCAGCCCCGGACGCAGCAGCCCACGGGGAGCGATCCTCGGCAGGTGCCAGCGCAACAGGTCAGGAGCCAGATGGCGGAGATCGTCCCGGAGCCGGGACGCGAGTTCCCGGCCGTGGGTGCGTGCCACGGACCGCGGGCTGAGATCGACATCGACACCCGCGGCGGCGCACGCTCCCGCCCAGTCGCCGACATGACGGCGGGCGGTCGCGGTCTCGATCATGGGGGGCGGCACGGCGAACTCTCGCACGCGCAGCCAGAAGGACAGGCGGGAATCCCTGTTCGCGTCTTGAGTGAGCATCAGCACTCACCTTGCGCGGACGGGTCCCCCAATCTGTTTACAGAGTGAGTTGTCATCGCGGGGCAGCGTAGCTCCCGCTGCCCCCGACCGCCAGGTGTTTCCGGGCCACGACCTTCTCTTGCACACGCCAACAGCAAGCGCAGTCATCGGGGTTGATGGCTGTAATGCATCTCACCGCGTATGCGGGCGGGCGATAGGGTGAGGCGCATCTTCGTTCGCTGCTCGCGGGTGGACATGGCTCGGGGGAGTGTCTGTGGACGACAGGCAGGACATGGTCCGCCGCGCGGATGCGCTGGCGTATGTCTGCGCGGAACTGCCTCAGCTGCGCTCCGAGTTGCAGGAAGAAGAGCCGCCTGACGGCATGGAATTGCTGGACCGTCTGGCCGGCGCGGTATCGAACGGCGCCGATACCGAACCAGTACTCGGCCGGCTCCATGGGCATTTGCAGGGCGGGGGGGACATTTTGGGCCTGTACGGGCGAGTCGGTCACGATTCCGCGAGTCGAGGGCTCCACATAAGTGGTGCGGCCCGCAACGTGCCCGGAGCGTCGGCGGAGACCGTCTATCTGTGCCCGGCCCGGTCATGCTCCCGGTACTTCCTCCCCTCTGGTGGTGATCCGGTACCTCGCTGCCTGCTCACGGACCAACAGCTGCTCCGGGAGACCCTGTAGGCGTGGGCGCCCTGTGGAGCGAACTGGGAAAGAAACTCGCCGAGCGCTGGCTCTCACTGCTCGTCCTGCCGGGCGCCCTCTACCTGGCCGTGGTTGCGGCGGGCACCTGTCTGAGGCACGAGCGCGCCCTCGATGCCGCTCAGCTCATCCGCCGCGTCAACGACTACGCGCAGAGCCCTACGGTCGACACCGTAGGTGGCCAGGTGCTGCTGCTGGTCTCGGTGCTGGCCGCTTCGGCTGCTGTGGGTCTGGGTGCACAGGGCATGGGCTCCCTGGTGGAACGAGTCGTGCTGGCGGCCGACTGGCAAACATGGATACCGCCCGGCCGGGTGGCTGCGGCGTGGCTGGTTTCTGTGCGACGTGACCGATGGACACGGGCGGCACGCATCTATCTCGATCTGCGGGTGGCCGCGGCTCGCAGTCGCGCCCTGGGCACGCGCGCGGATCCCGCACCGCGGGAGGCCGCGTACCGCACGATGGCCCGGATCAGCCAGGAGTACCCGCAGCGGCCCACCTGGAGCGGTGACCGCGTTCACGCTGTCACCGCGAGACTTGAGCGGGACCACCACCTCAGCCTCGCCACGATCTGGCCCTACCTGTGGCTCACGTTCCCGGAGCCCACGCGCACCGAAGTCACCCTCGCCCGCAGTGCGCTGAGCCGAGCCGCCTCACTTCTCGGCTGGTCCCTGCTGTACCTGATGCTGGCGGTCTGGTGGTGGCCTGCCGGGCTGATCGGATGCGCGCTCGCGGTTGCGGGCCGACTTCGCGTGCGGAACTGCGCCGACACCTACGCCCTGCTGCTTGAGGCGGCAGCGCGACTTCACACCGCGGAACTCGCCGCGGCTCTCGGGCTGGGGCGGCCGGGACCGGAATCGCCGGACGGGAGCGCACCGCCCGGCCCGCTGTCCAGGGAGACCGCAGAGGCCCTCACCCTGCTTCTCGGCGGCAGCCCGCCTCCTGTGCCGTGAATCGCGGCCGGATCACCTGTGCGCGGAACCGCCGCGATCGGCGCCCGCGGCCGTTCATTGCTCCTGTGTACGGGCCAACTGCTTGGAGAGTGATGTGGACCAGGACGTCGTGCGAGCGATGCGACGCCGTATCGACGGCATTCGGAGTGTGGAGGAAGCGCGCGAGCGGCTCCTGCGGTATGAGGCGGAGGTCGAGCTCGACCGGCTTGCACGGGCCCTGGAGGAGGACGGGCCGGACATCGACGCGCTGTATCTGCTCGGCCGGGTGCTGCTGCTGAGGTCGTACGCCAAGGGCGACGGCGGAGACTCGGATCTGTGGCGCGCGGTGGAGGTCTTCACCGACTGTTTCGTCGCCGGCCTGCAACTGGACGAGGCCACGGAACCCTACAACTCGGCCATCGTCACAAACGCCGCGGAACGTGCGGAAAACATGCTGAGTCAAGGTCATGATCCGCTGGCCACGGCTGCTCTGTGGACACGGATCGTCATGGGCACACCTCAGAGCGATCAGGACTACTTCGTACGCCTGGGGAACGCGGGCGGAGCCTGCCTCGCCGCGTACCGGTCGTCGGCGGACCCCGAATACCTCACGTTGGCGCTGATGTTGAGCGGTCGGTCCCTGGAGGTACCCTCGGACGCCGATCCCGCTCTGCCGGTACTGCTCTTCAACCGTGCGGCAGCCCTTCGCGAGGCGCTGGACGACAGTGCCTTCGCGGCCGTGGTGGACGAAAATCTCGACGAACTCGTCGGAGTCGATTACCGGCTCGCCGGCCTGACCTCCCACGACCCCACGCTCCACCTCCGGGTACTGGGCAACTACAGCGATGACCTGGCCCTGCGGTACGAGCGCACTGTGGACGACGAGGACATCGCCGGGGCCATCGCTCTGGCTCGCGCGTGTGCCGAGCAGACGGCTCTCGACGACCCCGAATGGGCTGCCCGCCATTACCGGCTCGCCCGAATTCTCGACGCCCGCTTCAAGTGCAAGGGTGATAAATCGGATCTGGACGCCGCGATTCTGCATTTCCGGCAGATCGCAGATACCTCAGCAGGCGAACAGGACATGCGATCGTCCGTGTTGTCCGCCCTGTGCGGCGCGCTCGTCCAGCGCCACGAGCACTTCGGTCTCCCCGAGGATCTGCACGAGGCGATTCGTGCGGCCCGGCTGGCCAGGGACACCGCCATCGATCCACCGGCCAGGGCCATGGCACTGGCCAACCTGGGATCGGCCCTGCGTATTCAGTTCAGGTCCCACAACGATCTGTCGGTTCTGGACGCGGCTGTCGACCACGGCCGTGAGGCGGCCGCCATGACTCCGCCCCATCACGCGAAGTACTCCGTCAGACTGAGCATGCTCGCACTGTCCCTCAGCGAGCGGTTCGAATTCACCGGAAGCCTGGACGATCTCGACGAGGCAATCGGTATGCACCGGCAGAGCGTCAGCCTGCCCGGCGCCGGCTACGCGGACCACAACAACCTGGGCCTGGCACTGCTGAGTCGCTACCATGCCAGCAACGCGCTGGCCTTCCTCGACGAAGCCATCGAGTTCCTCGGCACAGCCCTCGAAAGCTGTCCTCCGGGGCAGACCCACCGCCCGCTCCTCCTGTCGAACCACGGTAAGGCGCTCTACTGCCGCTTTCAGCGAACAGGGCAGCGCGTTGACATCGAACGAGCGGTGCGGAGTTGTCGCCAGGCGGTCGAAGCCACACCACGCGAGCACCCCGAAGCAGCGACGCATCAGATCAACCTCGGCATGGCACTGCTGCTCCGGTTCGAGGAAGGCCACCTCGAAGCAGATCTCGCCCAAGCCCTCGACGCATGCGAAACCTCCGTCCGCTGCACGCCCGAGCAGCATGCCTACCGTGCCGGACGCCTGACCAACCTTGCCTCCGTGCGCTTCGCCGGATATCGGCACACCCGCGACCCCGGCCTGCTCGACCTGGCTGTCGAAGCCGCCAGACAGGCAGCGACGGCCGAGCCGGGCGCGGGCCGCCCGAAAGCAGCGTGCCTGAACAACCTCGGCCTCTTCCTGAAAGCACGAGCTGAACTGGACCGGGCCTCGGCACGGCAGAAAGCGCGGGACCGGGAGGAAATCGAGCGCATCGGCACGGACGTCGCCCGCATGACGGAAGCTCCGAGTGCGCTACGCATCACCGGGGCACGCGCGGCAGCGGAACTGGCGATGCGCAGTGATCCCGCACGCGCGGCGGCCCTGCTGCGGGAAGCGGTTCATCTGCTGCCACGCGCTGTCTCACGCTCCGTCCGGCGCGACGACCAGCAGTCCCTGCTGAGGGACTTGCGGGGCTTGGCCTCGGAGGCCGCGGCCGCCCTCCTCCGAGCAGGCGAAGGGACAACCGGCAGCACGCACGCGGAGGAAGCCCTTCTGATGCTGGAGACCGGTCGTGCCGTCATGCTCAGCCAGACACTTGAGGCACGCGGCGACTTCAGCCGTCTCAGGGAGCAGCACCCAGCACTCGCCGAACATCTCGACAACCTGCTCGAACAACTCGACGCGCCCGTCACCAACGCCGAGATCGAAGCCGCACCTCCCGCCCCCGACGACGAGGCCCTGTACACGGGGGGCCGGAAACTCGAAGACCTCCTCGCGCGCATCCGGGAGCTGCCGGGATTCGCCGACTTCTTTCAGCCGCCCTCCCTCCGGGACCTGACCGAAATCGCCCGCGAAGGGCCCGTGGTCGTGATCAATTCCCATCCCACCCGCAGTGACGCACTCCTGGTGACAGCCCTCGGCGTCGTCCACCTTCCCTTGCCCCGGCTGGGCCACATCGATCTGATCGGTCATGCCCTCAACTTCCACCGCGCGGTCCGTGCCTCCGGTGACCCGCACCTGAGCGCGACGGAGAGGAAGCAGGCACAGGCAGCACTGCGCACCACGCTGGAGTGGCTCTGGGACACCGTCGCCGAGCCTGTCCTCAACCGTCTCGGCCACCTCGGCACACCTGCCGACGGCGCTTCCTGGCCACGCCTCTGGTGGGCACCGGGAGGGCTTCTCGGCGTCCTGCCCCTGCACGCAGCAGGCCACCATCTCCGCACCGATGCGGCCGACACGGTGATGGACCGGGTGGTCTCGTCCTACACACCGACGGTACGAGCCCTTCGGCACGCCCGACGCGCGACAACCCCACCCACTACGGCGCCCAGATCGCTGATCGTGGCGGTTCCGGCGGTCCCGGGAGCGGCCCCACTGCCCGGCGCACGGGAGGAAGCGGAACACGTGCGCACCGTACTGCCTTCGCCTCGCTGTCTCGTCAGCGAAACCGCCTCCTTCTCGACGGAGCCGGGAAACCGGCCGACCGGGCCCGCGGACACCTCGAACATCCTCCGGTACCTGCACGACACGCAATTCGTGCACTTCGCATGTCATGCCATCAGTGACGCCACGGATCCGTCCCGCAGCGAGCTCCTCGTCATGGGGCACGAACAGTCGCCCCTCAACGTGGCGCGGCTCGGCGCCGTTCGTCTGGACAGCGCGCAACTCGCCTTCCTGTCGGCTTGTTCCACGGCGCTGAGCCAGGACCTCCGTCTCCTGGACGAAAGCATCCACCTGACCAGTGCCCTGCAGATGGCGGGGTTCAGACATGTGGTCGGCACTCTGTGGGAGATCGAGGACACGATGGCCCCCCGGGTCGCAAGCGCCTTCTACGCCGCCCTGCGAACCTCTGCCGACACAGTTGAAGTCTCCTCGACGGCCGAAGCGCTCCACCGTACGACCCGAGCGCTGCGGGACCGGACCCCACAGCTACCGACGCGTTACGCGGCATATGTGCACGCCGGTGCGTAGCTGCCGGTGTCCGTGGCTCGGGGGTATTCATCCAGTCGATGTTCACTGTGAACTAAGTGCATGCTTCAATGTCTGTGCTGGTGAGAGTGGGTTGTGTGAACTGTCGGGGGGAGGGGTGTCATGGCCGAGTCGGATCGCCGGCTGGTGCAGACCGCGGTCATCGGGAGCGCCGCATCGGGCCTGGGCATCGTGCTGCCGCAGGAGGCCGACGAGCTCCGGCGTCTGCGGCGGCGGCATCCTGCGTACACCTACTGGTGCGGCACTCAACTCGGCGGCTGCGGCAGTAAGTTGTCCGACCGTCTCTATGTGGACAAGGTCTGCCACTTCGCCCACGCGCCGCACACCTCCTGCCACCGCAAGGCCAACGGTGCGAACAGCGCGGACCACCTCTTCATCAAGCAGGACCTCGCCCTCTGGGCCCGCAGGAGCGGTGTCGACGCGCGGGCCGTGCTGCGCGATCAGGGTTCGGGCCCGGGTGACGCCGTCGACTTCCGGGTCCGTGACAGCCGGCAGCGGGTGCGTTTCCAGTTCCGGCGGCTGACGCATCCCGAGTGGTGTTCGGCGAGCGAGGAACTGGAACGCGATGCGGAAAGCCTGGACTGGGTCTTCGGGCCGGGCTCCGCCCATCCGGAGACCATGGAGGAGATGTACGAGAGAGTCGGCCACGTGCTCCGCTTCCGCTTCGAGACGCAGGGGGTGGCGCGGCGTATCCGGATCAGGGCCGAGGGAGCGCGGAGCAGTACCGATTGGGTGCCGCTCGACGCCTGTGCGATGACGCCCGAGGGGTTGCGGGTTCCGGGCGTGGAAAGGCGGAGGCGTGCGAGCCGTCGCCCCGTCGTGGAGACGGCTCCGGGGCCTTCGGTGGTCGCTCCCGAGCGGCGGTCCACCGCTGGGGCGGACCGCCGGTCCGGTCGGCGCACCAGCCCGCTCGTGCGGAAGGTCCAGCGCCTGGTGGACGAGCTGAACGTTCTCGCGGCACCGGCGGACGCCGACGTACGGATGAAGGCCGAGCGGATGGACCGCGAGGCCGCAGGGTGGATCGAGCGGTACGGGCGGCTGACGGGCTCGGACTTCTGGTCCGGCAAGGCCACGAAGGTCGCGGCCCAGGGGGATGGACTCGCCCGCAGGCTGGAGAAGCTGGCACGGTCACTCGGGTGACCGCGTCGAGCGGATCCTGGCATGGTGCGCGGGTGGGCGGCAGCCCGTAGCGTCGATACCCGGACTGTGTCTGTGGCACTGGGTGCGCGACCCGGCCTCCGACGGCCACGCGGGCCGGCACGCGAAACTCGCTGTCGCCGATCGCCGGGTTCTCTTCCTGGGGAGCGCGAACCTCACGGAGTCCGCCGCCCGGCGGAACATCGAGGCGGGAGTCCTGGCCCGTGGCGGCCGGGCGCCGCAGCGGGCGGCCGATCACATGGTGGAGCTCCAGCGCCGAGGGGTGCTTCAGCGCCTCCAGGTGTGAAGGGGCCCGGGGGAGGTCAGCCGGACGTCGAGCCGAACGGTGCCCGCTCGCCGGTGAGTTCCTCCGGTTTGCGGCGCATGGCGACCAGGAGCGTGACGACCGTGCCCACCACCGCCCACGCGGACAGCACCAGCAGGGGTCCGGTGACCGCGTTGCCCTTGAAGTAGGCGATCGAGCGGGCGACCCAGGTGCCCGCCCCGGGCGGCAGTGCGGGACCGATCGCCCGCCAGAAGTCCGGGAGCATCGGCAGCGGGTAGGCGCCGCCGGCGCTCGGGTTGCCCGCGATCACCACGACCAGGACGGCCAGGCCGATGCCGACGATGCCGGTGAGGGCCTGGAGGGCGAGGGTGATCATGCCGACCGCGAAGACGGTCAGCGCGCCCAGGCCCGACAGGCCCCAGAAGCTTCCGGGCAGGGCGCCGAGGATCGGGCCGATGATGATCGCGCCGCCGATCCCGCCCACGACCGAGTACAGCGCCATGACGCCGGTCCGGATCACCGCGCGCTGACGGTTGGCGGGCTTGGCGCCCGCGCTGATCGCCAGGATCGAGGCGCAGAGGTAGCCGCCGACGCACCAGCCCACGACCAGGTAGAACGACGAGATCCCGTTGAAGTCCTGGTCGGAGGCCGGGGCCAGGTCCACGGACCGGACCGTGCGCTGCTGGGTCCGGTCGACCTCTGTGATGATCTTTGTCAGGGCGCTGGACATCGAGGCGCCGCCGCCGGAGGCGACCAGCAGGGTGTCGGTCGTGCCCTTGGGGTTGACGATCAGGGCGCCGTCGATCTCGCGGTCGAGGATCTGTTCGCGGGCCGTGGCCGCGTCGGTGACCGCGCGGGGGTCCAGTGGGCCGCCGGGAAGACTCTTCAGCTCGGTGAGGAGCTCCGCGGAGATCTGCCGGGGCGCGACGACGCCGAAGGGTACGTCCGTCGGCTTCGGTTTGTGCAGCGCCCCGACGTAGGAGGCGATGAACAGCAGCTGCAGTCCGAGCACACCGATGACGAGCAGGGCGGCCCGTGGAGTGACGGCGTTCTTCACCTCGTCGACGAAAGTCATGCCCCCACGCTCCGGGGCGCCGGTTGTTCGTGCAGGCGGGGCTGGGCCATATGGCTGACCGTGCCCCTGGCCGGCCACCGGTCCGGGGCCGGGACGGTTCCGCACTCCGGGTATCGTACGAATGTTCGAAACTTGGTCTATGGTGGAGAGCGAGGGGGTGGTGAGTACGGATCGGTCCAGGAGGTGCAGATGCCCGGGTTCACGCATCTGCATACCGTTTCCGGGTTCTCCCTGCGGTACGGGGCCTCGCACCCGGAGCGGCTGGCGGAGCGCGCCGCCCAGCGGGGGATGGACGCGCTGGCGCTGACCGATCGCGACACGCTCGCGGGCGCGGTCCGCTTCGCCAAGGCCTGCGGGCAGGCCGGGGTGCGGCCGCTCTTCGGGGTGGAGCTCGCGGTGGCGGAGCATACGAGAGGGAGCGGACGTACGCAGCGGCCGCGCACCCCGGTCCGCGGCGGCGCCTTCGTCGACGAATCCGCACCCAGGGCCACCTTCCTCGCCCGGGACGGCGCCCGGGGCTGGGCGGAGCTGTGCCGTCTCGTCACCGCAGCCCACGCCCCCGCGCCCGACGGTGCCGGACAGCCCCTGGTCGGCCGGTCCGAACTGCCCGCCGAAGGGCTCACCGTGCTGCTCGGCCCCGCCTCCGACGTCGGCAGGGCGCTGGCCGCCGGCCGCCCGGACCGGGCCGCCGCACTGCTCGCCGGCTGGCGGGAGATCTACGGCGACGATCTGCGCCTCGAAGCCGTACACCACGGCCGCGAGGGCACCGGACCCGGCTCGCTGCGGCTCGCCGCCCGTACCGTCGGCCTCGCCGCCGAGCAAGGGGTGCGGGCCGTGCTGACCAACGCCGTCCGGTACGCCGACGCCGGGCAGGGCCCGGTCGCCGATGTGCTCGACGCGGCCCGCGGACTGGTCCCTGTCGACCCCCGCCGCGCCCCGCTCGACAGCGGGGAGCGCTGGCTGAAGGACGCCCGCGCGATGGCGGAGACCGCCGGGCGGATCGCCTCCGCCGCCGGGCTCGGCCAAGGCGCCGGGGCGCGGCTGCTCGCGGAGACCCGGCGCACCGCCGACGCCTGCGTCGTCGACCCCGAGGGTGATCTCGGCCTCGGCGCCGTCCACTTCCCCGAACCGGAGCTCGTCGGCGCCGGGCGGCGCACCGCCCAGCGGGTACTGGCCTCCCGCGCCGCCGCCGGCATGGTGCTGCGCGGCTACGACCGCAGGCGCGACTACTGGGAGCGGATGCACCAGGAGCTGGACATCATCGGCTACCACGGCTTCGCCTCCTACTTCCTGACGGTCGCTCAAGTCGTGGATGACATAAAGGAGATGAAGGTACGGGTAGCCGCCCGGGGCTCCGGTGCGGGCTCCCTGGTCAACCACCTCCTCGGGATCGCCCACGCCGACCCGGTCGAGCACGGGCTGCTGATGGAGCGCTTCCTCTCCAGGCGCCGCTTCGTGCTGCCCGACATCGACATCGACGTGGAGTCCGCCCGCAGGCTCGACGTCTACCGCGCGATCATCGGACGCTTCGGCACCGAGCGGGTCGCGACCGTCGCCATGCCCGAGACCTACCGGGTGCGCCACGCCATCCGGGACGTGGGCGCCGCGCTCTCCATGGACCCGGCCGAGACCGACCGGCTCGCCAAGGCCTTCCCGCACATCCGGGCCCGCGACGCCCGCGCGGCCATGGAGGAACTGCCCGAACTGCGTGAAGTGGCGCGGGAGAAGGACCGGTACGGGCGGCTCTGGGAGCTGGTGGAGGCGCTGGACGCACTGCCGCGCGGCATCGCCATGCATCCGTGCGGGGTGCTCCTCTCGGACGCCACGCTGCTGCGCCGTGCGCCCGTCGTGCCCACCAGTGGCGACGGCTTCCCGATGGTGCAGTTCGACAAGGAGGACGTGGAGGACCTGGGGCTGCTCAAGCTCGATGTGCTGGGCGTGCGGATGCAGTCGGCGATGGCGCACGCGGTCGCGGAGATCGGGCGGGCCTCGGGGCAGGACGTGGACCTGGACGCCGTGCCGCCGGACGACCCGGAGACGTACCGGCTGATCAGGAGCGCCGAGACGCTGGGCTGCTTCCAGATCGAGTCGCCGGGCCAGCGCGATCTGGTCGGCAGGCTCCAGCCCGCCGGCTTCCACGACCTGGTGGTCGACATCTCGCTGTTCCGCCCCGGTCCGGTCGCCGCCGACATGGTGCGGCCGTTCATCGAGGCCCGGCACGGCCGGGCCCCCGTGCGCTACCCGCACCCCGACCTGGAGGGACCGCTGCGCGAGACGTACGGAGTGGTCGTCTTCCACGAGCAGATCATCGAGATGGTCGACATCATGACCGGCTGCGGCCGGGACGAGGCCGACCGGGTGCGGCGCGGGCTCTCCGACCCCGACTCGCAGGGCCGGATCGAGACCTGGTTCGCGCGGCGGGCGGCGGAGAAGGGGTACGACGCCGAAGTGACGGCCCGGACCTGGGAGATCATCGAGGCGTTCGGCAGTTACGGCTTCTGCAAGGCGCACGCGGTCGCCTTCGCGGTGCCGACGTACCAGTCGGCATGGCTCAAGGCGCACCATCCGGCGGCCTTCTACGCCGGGCTGCTCACCCATGACCCCGGGATGTACCCGAAGCGGCTGCTGCTCGCGGACGCACGGCGGCGCGGGGTGCCGGTGCTGGGGCTGGACGTGAACCGGTCGGCGGCCGCTCATCGAATCGAACTGGTGTCTGATGACGGGAAGGGGAAGGGTGTCTGGGGGGTGCGGCTCGCGCTCTCGGACGTCCATGGCATCAGCGAGGCCGAGGTCGCCCGGATCGAGGCCGGACAGCCCTACACCTCGCTGCTGGACTTCTGGCAGCGCGCCAGGCCGGGCCGGCCGGCCGCCGAACGGCTGGCCCGGGTGGGCGCGTTGGACGCGTTCGGCGCCAACCGGCGCGATCTGCTGCTGCACCTGTCCGAACTGCACCGCGCCCAGCGGGGCGCGGGCTCCGGCGGCTCCGGCGCGCAGCTCCCCCTCGGCGGCGGGCACCGGACCGGCTCCATCGGCCTGCCCGACCTCGACGACGCGGAACGGCTCAGCGCCGAACTGGGCGTCCTGAGCATGGATGTCTCCCGCCATCTGATGGACGATCACCACGCCTTCCTGAAGGAACTCGGCGCGGTCTCCGCCAAGCGGCTGCGCGAGGCCCGGTACGGGGACACCGTGCTGGTCGCGGGCGCCAAGGCGGCCACCCAGACCCCGCCGGTCCGCTCCGGCCGCCGGGTCGTCTTCACCACCCTGGACGACGGCACGGGCCTGGTCGACCTGGCCTTCTTCGACGACAGCCATGCCGCCTGCGCGCACACCGTCTTCCACTCCTGGCTGCTGCTGGTGCGCGGAGT
Organism: Streptomyces sp. NPDC006510; assembly: GCF_040611955.1. Classification (NCBI taxonomy): domain Bacteria; kingdom Bacillati; phylum Actinomycetota; class Actinomycetes; order Kitasatosporales; family Streptomycetaceae; genus Streptomyces; species Streptomyces sp. NPDC006510. The sequence continues at coordinate 25,785 of NZ_JBEXPH010000074.1, forward strand.
GGTGCAGCGACGCGGACCGCGGAGCCTGAGCGTGGTCGGCGCGGCCGCCTGGAATCTGGCGGAGCTGGCCGAGCTGCGGCGTACCGGCGGACTCGACGCGGTCGCGGACCGGCTGGCGCAGGCTCCGGCCGAGGAGGCTCCCGGGGACGGAGGGCGTCGCATCCAGCTGCCCACCGGATACGAGATGAACCCCTGGGCCGACCTCCAGCCGCCCGGCGAGGGCATCGCCACCGGCCGGAAGCTGTGGCACCAGAGCCCGGGGAGCGCGGGATGAGCACCGCACACGAGGTACCGGGAATCCTGTACCTGCGGTTCCGCAAGGTCGGCGGCGGCCTCCCGGACAGCGCCGGCTACGAGGGGCTGCTCGCCCTGCTCGGCGCGTTCACCCCGGTGGTCGAGGCGGCCCCGCCCGACGGGGCGCTCGCCGATGTGCGCGGCGCGCTGCGCTACTTCGGGCAGGACGTGAAGGGGCTGGCCTCGGTGATCCGGATCCGCGCGCTCGCCCTGCACGGCGTGGACTGCGCGATCGGGGCGGCGGAGAACCCGATGCTGGCCCGGACGGCGGCCCGGCAGGCCGGGCCCGGGACGACCTTCGTGGTGCCCGGGGGCGGGGGAGCGGAGTTCCTCGCGGACCGGCCGGCCACGGCGCTGGACGGTATCGGCGCGGCGACGGCCCGCACCCTGTGCGGGTACGGGCTCGACTCCGTCGGCCGGATCGCGGCGGCCCCGCTCGTCACCCTGCAGCGGATCACCGGCGTACGGACCGGACGCGAACTGTGGGAGCGGGCCCGCGGCATCGACCGTACGGCGGTCGTGCCGGGCGCCGCGGCCCGGTCGATCGCCGCCGAACGGTCCTTCCCGCGCGACGAGCTGGACCGGGAACGGCAGCGCCGCGCACTCATGTCGCTCACCGAGGAGCTGGGGGCCAGGATGCGCGCGGACGGGCAGGTCTGCCGTGGCCTCGCGGTCTCCGTGCGCTACGCCGACCGGACCGGATACTCGACGTTGACCCGCAGCCGTACGCTCCGGGAACCCACCGCCCACTCCGCGGCGCTCACCGCGCTCGCGTACCGGATCCATGACTCGTTCGCCCTGCAGCGGGCCCGGGTGCGGGGGATCGCGCTGCGCGCGGAGGGGCTGATGGACGGCGAACGGGCCGCGCACCAGCTGTCGTTCGACCCGGTGGACGAGCGGGCGCGCCGGATCGAGGCGGTGGCGGACCGGCTGCGGGCCAGGTACGGCCCACGGGCCGTGCTGCCGGGGCGGCTCGCGGCCTGATCACCCCTTCCGGCCTGCCCGATTGAGGGATCGTCACTTTTTACCGACGCGTAACTTCCCACGCCACCTTACTCGCGCGTAATTTGGCACGGGAACACGGAAGAACCAGCAGTCAGAACTTGTGGTCCGGGCCGCAGGGTGCACAGACATCGCAACTCCCTTGATCCGCAAGGAGACCACACGATGCTGCCCCGGACACGTGCGCCGCGTACCCCACGTGCGCGGAGAACCCTCGCCGCACTGCTCCTCGCCGTCGCCGCAGCCGCCACCCCCACGGCCACTGCCGCTGCAGCCACCCCCACCGCCGCCACGGCCACCTCCCGTGGCTGGAACGACTACTCCTGCAAGCCCTCCGCGGCCCATCCCCGCCCCGTCGTCCTCGTCCACGGAACCCTCGGGAACTCGATCGACAACTGGCTGGTCCTCGCCCCCTACCTCGTCAACCGGGGCTACTGCGTCTACTCGCTCGACTACGGGCAGCTGCCCGGTGTGCCCGTCTTCAACGGCCTCGGCCCGGTCGACAAGTCGGCCGGACAGCTCGCCTCGTTCGTCGACAAGGTGCTCGCCGCCACCGGCGCGGACAAGGCCGACCTGGTGGGCCACTCCCAGGGCGGCATGATGCCGAACTACTACCTGAAGTTCCTCGGCGGGGCCGCCGAGGTGAACGCCCTGATCGGGCTCGCCCCCGACAACCACGGCACCACCCTGCTCGGTCTGACGAAACTGCTGCCGTACTTCCCCGGAGCGGAGGACCTGCTGAACGCCAACACACCCGGTCTCGCCGACCAGGTGGCGGGCTCCCCGTTCATCACCAAGCTCAACTCGGTCCCCGACACCGTGCCCGGAGTGCACTACACCGTCATCGCGACCAGGTACGACGAGGTCGTGACCCCGTACCGCACGCAGTTCCTGGACGGGCCGGACGTGCGCAACGTCCTGCTCCAGGACCTGTGTCCGGTCGACCTCTCCGAGCACGTGGCGATCGGCACCGTCGACCGGATCGCCTACCACGAGGTGGCGAACGCCCTGGACCCGGCGCACGCCACCCCCACCACCTGCGCCTCGGTCATCGGGTAGGGGAAGCGGCGGTACGAGGGGTCCGGGCGTCCCGGCCGAGGGACCCCTCGTACCGGCGGATCCCTCGTACCGAGGGGCCCGGCTGTCAGCGGCGGCTGGCACGATCTACCCATGACGACGATCGACTGGGATTCCGCGGCCGACTCCTTCGACGAGGAACCCGACCACGGGCTGCTCGACCCGGTGGTCCGGCACGGCTGGGCGCAGCGGTTGGAGAGCTGGCTGCCCGCCGGACGCTCCGAGGTGCTCGACCTCGGGTGCGGCACCGGGAGCCTGGCCCTGCTCGTCGCCGGGCAGGGCCACCGGGTCACCGCCGTCGACCGCTCCCCGCGCATGGTGGAGCAGGCCCGGGCCAAGCTCGCCGGGACGGGCACCGGGGTCCTTCTCGGGGACGCGGCCACGCCACCGGTCGGCAATCAGCGGTTCGACGTGATCATGGCCAGACACGTGGTGTGGCTGCTGCCCGACCCGGCGGCCGCCCTGCGGCACTGGTTCACCCTGTTGCGGCCCGGCGGCCGGCTGATCCTGGTCGAAGGAGTCTGGGGCGGGGTCGGCCTCTCTGCCGGGCAACTGACCGGACTCCTCTCGGAACTCACCGAACGCATCCACCACGAGCGGCTCTCCGACGATCCGGACCTGTGGGGCAAGCAGGTCGACGACGAGCGCTACGCCCTGGTGGCCCGCGCCGAACCGCCGCACCGGCACACCGAGGTCGTCGATGTGCATCTGATCCTCCGCCGCGGCCCCGAGGTCCTGCTCGCCCGCCGGGCCGGCACGGGATACGCGGACGGGCTGTTCAACGGCCCGTCCGGACATGTCGAGGACGGCGAGGACGTCCGTGCGGCGATGATCCGTGAGGCCGCCGAGGAGATCGGTGTCCAACTCGGCCCGGACGAGCTGCGGGTCGCCCTGGTCATGCAGCACCGCGGTCCCGGCGGCGCTCCCCGGACCGGCTGGTTCTTCGAGGCGGAGCACGACCCCGACCGCCCGCCGTACAACCGCGAGCCGGACAAGTGCTCCGAGCTGGCATGGTTCCCGCTGGACGCCCTCCCGGACGACATCGTCGCCTACTGCCGGGCGGGGCTCGAAGGCTACCGGGCGGGGGAGCACTTCCTGATCCACTGGCACGAGGACGGCGACACCGTGGCGTACCAGCCGCACGGCATCCGCCGCGCCGTTCCGCTGCCCGCCGCCCGGTCCAACACCGGCGGGGTGCACCACATCGAGCTGTGGGTGCCCGATCTGGCGGTGGCCGAGCGGGGGTGGGGCTGGCTGCTCGGCGAGCTGGGCCATGTCCCGTACCAGCGCTGGGAGAACGGGCGGAGCTGGCGGCGCGGCGACAGCTATGTGGTGGTCGAGCGGTCGCCCGATCTGACCCCGGGACCGCACGACCGCCGCCGTCCCGGGCTCAACCACCTCGCGTTCCACGTCCGTGACCGGGCCGCCCTCGACGCACTGGTGGCCAGAGCCCCGGACCACGGCTGGCGGCCGCTCTTCGCGGACCGCTACCCGCACGCGGGCGGCGAAGGACACATCGCCGCCTACCTGGAGGACGCCGCGGGGTACGAGGTGGAGCTGGTCGCCGGAGTCCGGCAGACCCGCCCGGCCCCTGAGAAACCGGCGCCGTACACCGACGTGTGGGCGCGGCGCCGGGAGTAGGGCGGGGCCGGCCGGAGCACCTGCCGCCCCCGGGTCAGTTCAGCAACGACACGAGACCCTCCGTGCGGGCCAGGTGCTCCAGTTCGTCCAGCGCCCGGCGTGCCGCGTCGGCCGCCGCCGGATCGCGTCCGGCGAGACCGCTCTCCTCGAACTCGTCCTCGTCCAGCCGCAGTACGGACGAGCCGTCCGCCGACACCCACAGATCGAGGTCCAGGTCCTCCACCAGGAGCTCCCCGTCCCGCAGCACCGCGGGGCGGGTGATGTCGCAGTACCAGCCCTTGAGCCCGCCCGCGCCGGTACGGACCTCCTTCACGGCGAACCAGCGGTCGCGCCAGTAGTGCTCGGTGAACACATCGCCCGGCTCGAACCGCACGAAGCCGAAGTCACGGACCCCCGGCGCCGCCCACGGCGCACGCACCGTCACCCGGGTGCCGTCGTCGCGGACCACATCCGCCGGGTAGCGGATCTTGGTCCGCCCCGCCTTCACCAGGGCGACCACCAGAGCGGTCTCAGCCGAGCTTGCGGACATGGCGCACCTCCGTGGCACAGATCTCGTAGCCGAACCATCGATTGATCGCCAGCATCGGCCCGTTGTCCGCGTCGTTGCCGGTGTACGCGTCCGTGTACCCGGCGGCGCGCGCCCGGTGCAGCGAGTCGTTCTTGACGAGCTTGGCCAGGCCGCGGTTGCGGTACGCCCGGCGGGTGCCGGTCATCCCGGACCAGTACCGGGTCGGGCCATCGGTCTGCGCGGCACTGAACGCCGCCACTTCCCCGTCCACCACCGCGACCGAGGTGAGCTCGTGGTCGAGCCCGGGGACGCGCCAGGTGTGATTGAGCCAGTCCTCGTAGTCGGACAGTTCCGCCGGGACGTCGCCCGGCTCGTCGGCCGTGGTCTCGGCGTCCGCCTCGAAGAGCGGGCGCGGGTCGTCCGCGAAGTCCGCGCCGGTACGCAGCTCGACGCCCGGCGGGAGCTCCTGACGGGGCGGCAGCGGTTTGCCCGCCAGATCGAGGTGGAGGAAGTGCGCCGGACGGCTCGGCGCATAGCCGCGCTTCTCGGCGAAGGCCAGATTCGACGGGGTGTCGAGCACCCAGGTGTAGATCGCGGTCGCGCCCTCCCGCGCCAGATGCTCCTCGGCCGTGCGCACCAGCAGCGCACCCGCCCCGCGCCCGGTACGGTCCGGATGCATGTACGTGTTGCAGAACCCCTGACCGGGTTCGGGACTGTCGTGGGCGAGACCCACCTGCGCGGTCCCGATGAGTTCCCCGTCCTCCTCGGCGACCAGCAGCCGGGAACGCTTGTCGGGGTGGGCCGAGGCGTGTTCGAAGGTGACGGACTCGGGTGTCTTCACCAAGAAAGGCACGGCGGCGCGCCGCACCCGTACCCAGTCCTCCGCGTCGGCGGGCAGGAAGTCGCGAACGATGACGGTCATGGGCCGGACGTTACGTGTGGGTCGCCACCGGGCGCCCCTGAATTTCCGGCGGTGAGGCCGGCGTGAGGGAGAATCGGGGCGTGACCCTGAAGATCGTTCTTGATCCGGATGCCGGTACCGCCCCGTACGAGCAACTGCGCACGCAGATCTCCGAACTGGCCCGCTCCGGCGCGCTGCCCGTCGGTTTCAGACTTCCGACGGTGCGCGGCTTCGCCGAGGAGCTGGGCCTCGCCGCGAACACCGTCGCGAAGGCGTACCGCGCGCTGGAGGCCGACGGGGTGATCGAGACCCGTGGGCGCAACGGCACGTTCGTCGCCGCCGCCGGTGACGCGGCGGACCGTCATGCGGCGGCCGCGGCCCAGGAGTACGCGGAGCAGGCGCGGCGGCTGGGCCTGTCCCGGGACGAGGCGCTGTCCCTGGCGCAGGACGCGGTACGGGCGGCGTACGGGACGGGGTGAGCCGGGAGCGGGGCGGCGAGCCGCCCGGCTCAGAGGTACAGGCCCGCGTCCGCCCCGGAGTCCTGCTTCGGCACCGACGCGGGACCGCTGCCGCGCCGCAGCGCGTACAGCTCGGCGAGCGTCGAGCCCTCGCGGCCGAGCCCTTCCTCCGTACCCAGCCAGGTCACCGCCTCCTCGCGGGTCAGTGACCCCACCTCGATCCGGGCGAGGCAGCGGCCGGGCCTGACCACGGCCGGGTGGAGCCGCTCCAGGTCCTCGTTGGTGGTGACGCCCACCAGCACATTGCGGCCCTGCCCGAGCAGCCCGTCGGTGAGGTTCAGCAGCCGCGACAGCGCCTGGCCCGCGGTGTGCTTGGCCTCGCCGCGGATCAGCTCGTCGCAGTCCTCCAGCAGCAGCAACCGCCACCGCCCCTTGGACGTGCCGTCGTCCTCGCCGATCGCGATGTCCATCAGATAGCCGACGTCGTTGAAGAGCCGCTCGGGGTCGAGCACGCAGTCGACCTGGCACCAGTCCCGCCACGAGCGCGCGAGCGTGCGCAGCGCGGACGTCTTGCCGGTGCCCGGCGGGCCGTGCAGCAGGAGCAGCCGGCCCGCGATGTCGTCGGGTGTGACCTTCATCAGCCGGTCCATCGCATCGGCCACCGGCGCCGTGTAGTTGCCGCGGACCTCGTCCCAGGTGCCGGCGGCGATCTGCCGGGTGGTGCGGTGCGGGCCGCGGCGCGGGGAGACGTACCAGAAGCCCATCGTCACGTTCTCGGGCTGGGGTTCCGGTTCGTCCAGGGCGCCGTCCGTCGCCTGGCCGAGGATCCGCTGGGCCAGTTCCGGGCTGGTCGCGGTGACCGTGACGTCGGCGCCGCGGTTCCACCGCGAGACGAGCAGCGTCCAGCCGTCGCCCTCGGCGAGCGTGGCGCTGCGGTCGTCGTCGCGGGCGGCACGCAGCACCTTGGCGGCCGGGGGCAGCAGGGTCGCCCCGGCCTTGACGCGGTCCAGGGAGGAGCTGTGCGAGTACGGCTGCTCGCCCGTCGCGAAACGGCCGAGGAACAGCGCGTCGACCACATCTGACGGGGAATCGCTGTCGTCGACGGTGAGCCGGATCGGCAGAGCGGACTCGGGATTGGCGGACATGGCGCCCATGATCCGGCAAGGGAATACCCGGCGCACCCGGGTTTCACCGCTTCCTCCCTTTCCCGTTGTGGCCACGGAACTGACGCGGTCTCAAGGGAGCGCGGAGGGGAGCTCGAAATCATGGCAGCAACTTGGCATGCACACTTCCGGTGAGGGGGCCGGTACTGCTACCACGGACTCGGCAGACCGGGCGGAGATCCCGTCGGTCGGTCCCAGGGAGGTTCCATGAAGATGTCCAGACTCGCGGCGCTCTCGTCCTCACTCCTGCTCGGTGCCGTACTCGCTCTGACCGGAGCGGCCACCGCCAGCGCCGCAACGTCTGTTCAGGCCGTCGACTACGTCGCCCTCGGGGACTCGTACTCCTCGGGTGTCGGCTCCGGCAGTTACGACAGCGCCAGTGGTGGCTGCAAGCGCAGCACCAAGGCGTATCCCGCCCTCTGGGCCGCCGCCAACTCGCCCGCCTCGTTCTCCTTCGTCGCCTGCTCGGGCGCTCGTACGGGTGATGTGAAGGCCAATCAGCTCGGCCCGCTCAACTCCTCGACCGACCTGGTGTCGATCTCCATCGGCGGCAATGACGCGGGCTTCGCCGACGTCATGACCACCTGCGTCCTCCAGTCGGAGGCCACCTGCCTCAACCGGATCGCCACGGCCCGCAGCTATGTGGACACCACCCTGCCCGGCAACCTCGACTCGGTGTACTCGGCGATCCAGGCCAAGGCGCCGTCCGCCCGTGTCGTCGTGTTCGGCTACCCGCACTTCTACAAGATCGGCGGCAGCTGTGTCGTCGGTCTGAGCGACAAGGTGCGCTCGGCGATCAACGGGGCCGCCGACTACCTCAACGCGGCGACCGCCAAGCGCGCGGCCGACCACGGCTTCACCTACGCCGACGTCGTCGGCGGGTTCACCGGTCACGAGATCTGCTCCGGAAGCGCCTGGCTGCACAGCCTCAACTGGCTCAACATCGGCGAGTCCTACCACCCCACCGCCGCCGGACAGTCGGGCGGCTACCTGCCCGCCTTCAACTCGGCGGCCTGACGCCACCAGCGCATGTGCCGGGCCCGTCCAGCCGTCTGACGGGCGGGAGACCCCCGTTCGCCCGGGGTCTCCGTCCGGCGGGGCGCCCCGGACGGCCCGCGGCCCCGTGGCGGGACCACGTCCGGAGCGCCTCCATCCGTTTCCGTTCTGTCCAACTCGCCCTGAAATAGGGAGGATTCATGAGTGAGGTGTCAACCTCCGTATGTGTGTGCGCAATCCTGCGACCGGGATACACGGGTGTCGTTGCGGGGCGATAGGGTTAACCTGCCCGGGCCGGGTGCCCTCGTACGGGTGGGGAGTGACATGGAACAGATAGCGATGCGGAGCAGGCCGCGTGTGCCTGCCATCACATGCGGAAGCGGTGCGACAAGTTCGCGCCTCGACCGCCATCTCGCGGTGCTCGGCGGCCCTGCCGTGCCGCAGCGGGAAGCCGCGGAGGCGACGTTGCTGATGCGCGAGCTCACCTCGCGCGATGCCGCCCACCGTCGACGGAGCAAGAGTGCGCGGGTCTCGCTCTTCGCGCCGCTGCGACGACTCCGGCGCTCGCTCTTCGGCAGCCGCCGCTGACCGACGGCCCGTCACGACCGCTCATCCGGTCCTCCGCCCGGGCTCCCCGGCCAGGGTCCGTCGCCCGGCTCCCCGCTCGGGGCCGTGGGTGACCGCGCTGTTCCCGGCGCTGCGCTGCTGTCCGCCCTCCCGTCATCCCCAGGGCCCACAGCAGCGCTTCGGTGTGTTCGCGGCGCACCGGAGGGTGACGGTCATGGTCTCGAAAATACTTCGGCGTCGAAGCACTTCTAGACTGGACGTATGTCCGAAAAGCGAGCCGCGCGCCTGAGCCCCGACGAACGAAGGGCCCAGCTGGTCGCCATCGGCCTGGACATGCTCACCGACCGGTCACTGGACGAACTCTCCACGGACGACGTGGCGCGGCGGGCCGGGATCTCGCGGGGGCTGCTCTTCCACTATTTCGACTCCAAGCGCGACTTCTACCGCGCCGTGGTGCAGCAGGAGTGCGACGACTTCGTCGCAGCCACGGAACCGGACCCCTCGCTGGAGCCCGTCCCCTGGCTGCGGTCGTTCATCGCCGGTTTCGTGCTGTACGTGCTGGAGCACCGCAGGGTCTATCTCGCCCTGGTCCGCGGTGCCGCGGGCAGTCATCCCGCGGTGGAGGACATCGTCGACGGAACCAGGGCCACCCTCGCCCGGCGGGTGGCGGAGGGGCAGCGGCGGCTCGGGATGCCGGACTCGCCTCGGCTGGCCGTCGCCGCACGGGCCTGGACGGCGTTCGCGGAGGAGGCCGTGACCAGCTGGCCGCGCGGTGGTCCGGACGCGCCGACGGAGCTCGGAGCCTTCCTGGAGTCGAGCTTCATCAGCCTGCTCGGCGCCCTGGACCGGCCCTGCGCGCTGCCCCGGTGAGCGGGCGCACCGGGCCCTGCGTGCTGCTTCGGTGAGCGCGGTGCCCGTCGGTCACTCGCCGCCGCGCGCGTAAAGCCGCACGGACAGCGGCACGAATACCGCGAGGAGCACCACCGACCAGGCGAGCGTTCCGGCCACCGGGTGGGCTACCGGCCAGGCCGCGTCGGCGGCCGGGGACGCGTTGCCGAACAGGTCGCGGGTGGCCGAGGCCATGGCGCTGATCGGGTTCCACTCCGCGACCGTCCGCAGCCAGCCCGGCAGATTGTCGGTCGGGATGTACGCACTCGACAGCAGCGGCAGGATGAAAGTGGCGCTGCCCAGCTGACCGGCGATCTCCTCGTTGCGGATCAGCAGGCCCAGCCAGCAGCCCAGCCAGGACGTGGCGAAGCGGAGCAGCAGCAGCAGCCCGAAGGCGCCCAGGGCGGCGAGCGGACCGCCCTCGATCCGCCAGCCGACCGCGAGTCCGACCAGGATCAGCGGAATCATGCCGACGGCCGTGGTCAGCAGATCGGCCGCGGTCTGGCCGAACGGTACGGCGGCCCGGCTCATCGGCAGCGTACGGAGCCGGTCCATCACCCCGCGGTGGCAGTCCTGCGAGGCCTGGAACATCCCGACCATGATGCCGTTGGCCGCCGTCGCCGCCAGCAGGCCCGGCACCAGGAACGCGCGGTACTCCTGGCCGGGCATGGCCAGGGCGCTGCCGAACACGTACCCGAAGAACAGCAGCATCGTGATCGGCATGGTCTGGGTAAGGATCATTACGCCCGGCGCCGCTTTGATCCGCTGCAGATGGCGGCCCAGCATGGCCAGGGCGTCGGCGATCGGGGTGCTGGTGGCGGGCGCGACGGTCTGTTCGTGGGCCAGTGCGGTGCTGCTCATGCTGCCGTCTCCTTCAGGGGCAGGGAGGTGCGGCCGTCGCCGCGGTCGGTCAGGCGGAGGAAGACCTCGTCGAGCGTCGGCGGGCGCAGGCTCGCGTCGACCAGCGGTACGCCCGCCGCGTCGAGTTCGCGGACGATGCGGGGCAGGGTGAGCGTGGCGTCGGTCGCGACGGCGCCCACGGTGCGGCGCTCGTGATCGAGCACCGGTTCGGCGCCGGTGAGCTGGTCGAGCACGCCGGCCGCCGGGACCAGCGCCGACTCGTGGGCGACGACCACCTCGGCGTAACTGCCGATGCGGGACTTCAGCTCGGCGGGGGTGCCGCGGTGGGCGGCCCGGCCCCGGTCGATCAGCACGATGTCGTCGGCCAGTTGGTCGGCCTCCTCCAGGTACTGCGTGGTGAGCAGCACGGTCGTGCCCCGGCCGGCCAGCTCCCGTACCGCCGCCCAGATCTGGTTGCGGCTGTGCGGGTCGAGACCGGTGGTCGGCTCGTCCAGGAAGAGCACCCGCGGGCGGGTCAGCAGACTGGCGGCGAGGTCGAGACGGCGGCGCATGCCGCCCGAGTAGGTGCGGGCCGGGCGGTCGGCCGCCTCGGCCAGCTCGAAGCGTTCCAGGAGTTCGTCGGCGCGGGTGCGTGCCGCGGTGCCGCGGAACCCTTGCAGCTTGGCGAAGAGCCGCAGATTCTGCCGGCCGGACAGCTCGCCGTCGACCGAGGCGTCCTGCCCGGTGACGCCGATCGCCGCGCGCACCGCGCCCGCCTCGCGCACCACGTCGTGGCCCGCGACCAGGGCGCTGCCGCCGTCCGGTGCCGTCAACGTGGTGAGCACCCGGACGGCGGTGGTCTTGCCCGCGCCGTTCGGCCCCAGCACGCCGCAGACGGTGCCCTCGGCGACCGCGAGGTCGAGCCCGCGCAGCGCGTGGACATCGCCGTAGCGCTTCTCCAGACCTTCACTAAGTACAGCGTACGTAGTTGTCATGCGGTCACCATAACGCACTACGTACGGTGTACGTAACTACGATGGTGGGCGAGGTGATGACCGATGGTGGGGCGACCCGCTGTACCCGAAGTGATCTGGGCGCGCCCCGAGCGTGCGGGCCGGGGCCCCAGGCCCGCGTTCAGCCGAGCGGACATCGCGGCGGCCGCCGTCCGTATCGCCGATGCGGAGGGCTTCGACGCGGTGTCCATGCGCAAGGTCGCGGCGGAGCTCGGCTGCGGCACGATGTCGCTCTACAACTACGTGCCGCGCAAGGAGGACCTGTACGAGCTGATGCTCGACGCGGTCAGCGGCGGGTACGAGTTCCCGGAGCCGTCCGGCGACTGGCGCGCCGATCTCGTCGCACTGGCCCATCAGGCCCGCGCGATGATGCGCCGCCACACCTGGATGCCCCGGCTGATGTCACCCGTGTACGGCTTCAGCCCGAACGCCTTGCGGTATCTGGAGTACTCGCTCAGCTGCCTGGACGGGGTCGACGCACGGTTCGGCGAGAAGATGGAACTCATCGCCATGGTCACCAGTGTGGTCACCACCTATGTGGCCAACGAGATCGCCACGGCGGAGCGCAGCCGGTCGCTGCCCTGGTCCGAGGAGCAGGAGCACGCCGCGCGCACGAACTATCTGATCAGCCAGATCGCGACCGGGAAGTATCCGCGGATGGCGGCGGGATTCGCCGAGGACCCCGGGCCGATCGACCTGGACGGGGTCTTCGACCGGGCGCTCGGCCGGGTGCTGGACTCCTTCGACCGGTAGCGGCCGGGCCGGGTCGCGCCGTCACAGGAGTGCGAACTGCCCGTCCGGGCCCTCCTCCTGATGGTCGAGCACCGAGGCGGGCCGCCGGGCCGTGGCCCCGACGGGCAGGACGCCCGCCGCCCGGAGCGCGGCGGCCGTGATCTGCGGACCGTCGGCAAGGCCCTCCTGCCGGGGCCGGAGTCCGTCGAGCAGGGCGAGCAGGGTGATCAGTTCCAGCAGCTCCGAGGTCCACTCCTGGGGCCAGGCCCGGGGCCGGACCGCCTCCAGGCCGTCCGCGCCCTCCGCGCCGGCCGCCGACCGCCGGTCGAACCAGAGCTCCAGCATCCGGACCCCGCCCACCCGGAACTCCCACGCCCCGGCCGGCACCGGCGAGATACGGCCCGTCCCGAGCGTGAGCGTCTCGCCGTCCGGGTCGTAGGCCAGCCCGTCCGGCACGGGCGGGACCGCGGCCCGCACATAGGGCCGCCGCCCGCCGGGCAGCCGAGGGCGCTCCGCGCCGCGGGCACCCCGCAGCTGGAGCCGCAGCAGCTCCTGGCCCAGCTCCACCCCGGCGGACCAGTGCGCGGTGTCGGCGGGCAGCGGGACCACGCATCCGGCGGGGGAGTGGCGGGCCGCCGCGAGGGCCCAGGCCAGCACCGAACGGGCGGTCACCGAGTCCCCGTGGCGGGCGCGCAGCAGGGCGAGCAGCCCGGGGGCCAGATTGGGCTCGTGGCCGCCGGGGCGCCG
>NZ_JBEXPH010000075.1:0-38483 GCF_040611955.1 Streptomyces sp. NPDC006510
GGGGCCCCGACGCCGGTCGGGGCCCCGGCCCGCGGACGGTGGTCGGGCGCGGGGCGGTCAGAGACTGATGACGCCGGTGCGGGTGTCGGTCATGTCCATGAGGGTCCACTTGCCGCCGATCCGGCCCCAGCCGGTGGAGCGGTTGCCGGCACCGCCGAAGGGCATGTTGATGTCCCACCAGTTGTTGCTCTCGTTCACGATGACCTGGCCGACGGCCATTTCCTCGATGAAGCGGAAGGCGGAGGTCATGCTCCGGGTGAAGACGGCGCCCTGGAGGCCGAGCTTGTCGTCGTTGGCGATGCGCAGCAGATCGTCCTCGTCCTGGCCCGTGATGATCGGCACGACCGGTCCGAAGGACTCCTCCCGGGACAGCAGGCTGTCCTCCGGCACCCCATCCACCACGGTGAACTCGTAGTAGAGGTCGGTGGGGTGGCCGGAGGCGCGCTTCCCGCCGAGCAGGATGCGCGCGCCGCGCTCGCGTGCGTCGGCCATGTGACGGTCCATCTTGGCCGCGACGCCCTCGTTGTTGAGCGGGCCGAGGACGGTCTTGGGGTCGAACGGGTCGCCGAGCGTGATGCGCTGGGCCTCGCGCAGCACGGCCTCGACGAACTCGTCGTGGATGTCGGCGTGCACGATGACACGTTCGGTGGCGCAGCAGACCTGTCCGGCGCACGGGTAGGCGCCGTCGACGGCGGCCTTGGCGGCGGCCTCGATGTCGGCGTCGGCGAGGACGACGAGCGGGCCGTTGCCGGAGCACTCCATGATGGAACGCTTGAGTCCGGCGGCGGACTGGATCTTCGCCCCGGTCGCGGTGGAGCCGATGAAGCCGATCGCGTGGATGCCCTCGTGACGTACCAGCGCGTCGCCCGTGTCGCCCTCGCCGGGCACGATGTTGACGAGGCCGTCCGGCAGCCCGGCGGCGACGAACGCCTCCATCGCCTTGAGGACGGTGAGCGGGGTGTTGGCCGGCGGCTTGACCACATGGGCGTTGCCGGTGGCCAGGCCGGGGGCGACGAACTCGGCCAGCATCAGCAGCGGGAAGTTCCACGGCGTGATGATGCCCCAGGTGCCGACCGGGCGGTGGAAGGTGAACATCCGCTTGGTGTTGTCGGTGGAGGGCAGCGTTTCGCCGTGCAGTCGTACGGCGTCCTCGGCGTGCAGGTGGAAGAGCTTGGCCGCTTCCTCGATGTCGGCGACGGACTCCGCGAGCGGCTTGCCCTGTTCCAGGGACTGGAGGCGGGCGAGTTCGTCCACGCGCTCGCTCAGCTCCGTACCGATGCGGTGGCAGAGCTCGGCGCGGGTCCACACATTGGTCGCTGCCCAGGCCGGCTGGGCCTCGTTCGCGGCACGCACCGCGGCGTCGACATCGGCGGGCGCGGGCAGCGGGAAGGTGCCGACGAGAGCGCCCGTGGCGGGGCTGACGACCTCGTGGGTGGTCCCTGAGGTGCCGTCGGTGAAGGCGCCGTTGATGAAGAGCTGGTGCCGGTCGGCGGTCGGGGTGGTCATGCGTTGGCCTCTCTGTCCTGTCCTGACCGGGAAGAGGCGTGCCGGCTCGAAGCCGCGCCTGCCCGGGTCCGGTGCGAAGCGATGACTGGAGACTCGCTGAGCAAACAAGAACTGTCAAGACTGCTGGATCAGCGAATCCCAAAGTCGATCATTGCTGATTCGTGAGTATTGACAGGTGTTTTTCGCTTCATCTATAACCAGGGCCCATCGACTCTCCTGCCTGCGCCCACCCTGAGGGGAACGCCATGTCATCCGAGCCACAGACCTCGGCACTGCCCAAGAAAATGAGCTGGTTCGACGGATTCGCGATGTCGCTGACCATGCCGGCGGCGCTCATCGCCTCACTCGGTGCCTCCATCGGCGGCCTCGGCGCCTGGGGCGCGATCGCCCTGTGGGCCGCCTCGATGGTGCTGGCCACCGCCACCAACTGGATCTACACCGAACTGGCCGCGATGTTCCCCGAATCCTCCGGCGGGATCGCGCACTACGCGACCGAGGGGTGGAAGAAGCGGGCGCCCGTGGTGGGCCCGATCGCGAGCATCGGCTACTGGTTCCCCTGGACGACCGCGCTCGCCGTCTACTCCGGACTCATCGGCTCCTTCGTCCAGGCCCAGTGGTTCCCCGGCCAGGACTGGAGCGCGGAATTCGGACCGGTGAAGGTGGACTTCCCGATAGCCGTCGGCCTGATCGTGATGCTGCTGCTGTTCGGCGCCGCGATGATCGGCCTGCACGTCGCCATGTGGGTCGTCTACGTCACCGGCGGAGCGCTGCTCGTACCGCTCGCCGTCTTCATCGTCATGCCGCTGTTCTCCGGTGACTGGAGCGCACAGGGCCTGCACTGGAACCTGCACGGCGCCTCGGGACTGCGCGAGGCGCTGGTGTGGCTGTACGTCATGGCGTGGACCTCGTTCGGGGTGGAGGTGTGCGCGACCTTCGCCCCCGAGTACAAGGACACCGTGCGCGACACCACCCGGGCGTTGCGCGCCGGTGTGCTGTTCTCCCTCGGGGTCTTCGTCCTGCTGCCGCTGACCCTGTCCGGGTACGTCGGCGAGAAGACCATCGGCGCGGAACCCACCACCTTCTTCGTCGGTGCCTTCCAGGACCTGGTGGGCGGCGCCGCCGACCTCATGGTGGTCTTCCTCATCGCGTCGCTGCTGCTCATCATGATCACAGGTCTCGCCGACGGCTCCCGGGTGCTGTACGAGATGGGCAAGTCGGGGCTCACCATCAAGCAGGTGGGGGTGCTGAACAGACGCGGCGTACCGGCACGGGCCCTGCTGGTGGCCCTGGTGCTCAACGTCTTCGTGCTGACGGTGCTTCAGACCCCGCTGGCCATCATCGTCACCGGCAACCTCGGCTACATCCTCACGCACGTCCTGGCGGTCTCCGGCTTCGCGCTGCTGCGCAAGGACCGGCCCGACGCCGTGCGGCCCATCCGGCTGCCCGGGTTCTTCGTGCCACTGGCCTGGGCGCTCGCCGGGTTCCTCACCGTGGTGCTGGTGGTGGGCGCGACCGGCTTCTCCATCACCGGCTACGGCGGCTACACCGAACTGGGCGTCGCACTCGCCGTCCTGGTGGCGGCTGTACTCCTGTGGCTGTACCGGATCAAGGTGCAGGACCGGCGCGCCACCGATGGCCGTCGGGCCTGACGGCCATCGGCGTACGAACACCGGAAGGGCGTCGGAATCAGGCGGAAAGCCGTCCTGTGGGCGGAGCGACATCCCTAGGCTCTGCCCCATGCGTGTACTTTTCGCCTCGACCCGCGGATCGGGCCACTTCCACCCACTCGTCCCCTTCATCGACGCGTGCACGGCACGGGGCGACGACGTCCTCGTCGTCGCCCCACCGGGACTCGAACCATTACTGGCGACCCGGAAACAGCCGTACCGCATCGGCGGGGAGCCGCCCCACGAGGAACTCGCGCGAGTCATGACAGACGTGCTGGCACTGTCCCCGGACGCCGGGGTCGCAGCGATGACCAGCGAGGTGTTCGGCCGGCTCGGCATCACCGCGATGCTTCCCGCGCTGGACGAGGCGTGCCGCGACTGGCGGCCCGACCTCGTCGTGCACGAGGCGTACGAGTTCGCCTCGGTGGTGGCCGCCGAGCGTCATGGCATCCCGCATGCCCGGGTCGCGGTCGCGGCCGCGCGGTTCACCCGGTCCACCGACCCGCTGCTGACCCCCGTGCTCGAACCGTACGGAACCGGCATCGCCCAACGGCTCCTCACCGCCCCGTACCTGACCCGCCTGCCCGCTTCCCTGGACCCCTCGCCGTACGCCGTGACCCACCGCTACCACGAAGCCCTCCGGCCGGGTGTGCTGCCGGACCGGTGGGGCGGAGCGCAGGAACCACTGGTGCACCTCACCCTCGGCACCGAGGCCGGCGCCCTGCCGACCGCGGCCGGCCTGTACCGGGCGATTGTCGAAGCGGTGAGCGCACTGCCGGTGCGCGTACTGCTCACCACGGGGCACCTCATCGATCCGACGGACCTCGGACCGTTGCCGCCCCGAGTCCATGTGGAGCAGTGGGTGCCGCAGGTGGACATCCTGCGCAGTGCCTCCCTGGTGGTCTGCCACGGCGGGTCGGGGACGGTCTACGGCGCCCTGGCCGCCGGCGTCCCGCTGGTCTGCGTCCCCCTCTTCGCCGACCAGCCGGTGAACGCCCGACTGGTGGCCGGGGCGGGGGCGGGGACGGCCGTCACCCCGACCGGCGGCCCGGTCGACGAACCGGCGGTGCTGGGCCCCGACGACGTAGGGGGCATCCGCGCGGCCGCCGAACTGGTCCTCAAGGAACCGTCGTACCGTGCGCGGGCCGAGTGCCTGGCCGACGAGATGCGGGCCACCGCCACGGCCGCGGAACTCCTCGACACCCTCGAACCGTGAACCGGAGACCCGTGCTCCCGGAGCACGACGGGGCCGTCGGCCCGCACGTCCGTACGGTGGGTGTAGCCGCGCCCAGGTGCTGGCGCGGCGCACGGGTGGGCATGGGAAGGAGATGGCACGCGTATCCGCACCCGTGATCGAGCTCGTCCGGCGAACGACCGAGCCCGTCGGGGCGCAGACCCTGCGCTCCACGGCGGCCGCCGTCATCGCCTATGTCGTGGCGGTGTGGGCCCTGCCCCATCCCGCACCGCTCACGGCCCCGCTCACCGCCCTCCTCGTCGTGCAGGTCACCCTCTACGCGACCCTCACCACGGGGATCCGCCGGGTGAACTCCGTCGTGGTCGGGGTGCTCATCGCCACTGCGTTCACCGCGCTGGTGGGCCTCAACTGGTGGAGCCTCGGGCTGACGATCTTCGTCTCGCTGATCATCGGCCGGCTGGTGCGCGTCGGCGAGTTCGTACCCGAGGTGGCGATCAGCGCGATGCTCGTGCTGGGCGTCTCGCAGGTCGCCTCGACCGCCTGGGACCGTGTGCTGGAGACGCTGATCGGCGCGGGCGTGGGGCTGCTGTTCAACCTGCTCCTGGCGCCGCCCGTGTGGGTGCAGCCCGCGGGCGCCTCGATCGACGGACTGGCCCGTGAGATGGGACTGATGCTCCGCGCGATGGGAGAGGACGTGGGCGGTCACATCTCCGTCGAGCGGGCGGCCGACCGGCTCCACGCGGCCCGCCGCCTCGACCACGACATCGTCGAGGTCGACGCTTCGCTGCGGCAGGCGGAGGAGAGCCTCACGCTCAATCCGCGCGTCCGGCAGGGACTGCTGTACCGGGTCGTGCTGCGCACCGGCCTGGACACCCTGGAGATCTGCGCCGTGGTGCTGCGGGTGTTGTCGCGGACCCTGACCGACCTGGCCAAGGCCCGCACCGAGGAGACGCTGTTCCCCGCCGATGTGGCCGAGTCCCTGACGGAGCTGCTCGGGCAGCTGGCCGGTGCCGTCGAGAGCTTCTCCGAGCTGATCACCACGCCGCTCGCGGCGAACGCCGAGGAGGCGGAGGCCCGGCTGGCACACGCACTAGCCGCCAGCCGGGCGACCAGGGACCGGGTGGCCGATCTGCTCCTCGAAGACGTCCAGGAGCATCCCGGGCAGTGGCAGCTGCACGGCGCGCTGCTCGCCGAGATCGACCGGATCCTGGACGAGCTCGACATCGACAAGCGCACGGAACGCCTCGGCAAGGAACTCGACCGGCGCTCCGCACAACTCCACGAACGTCACCCCTGGCTGCGTGCCGTGTCACGCCGGCTGGGCACCGGGCAGAGCTGAACGCGGGGCGTGCGGCGTCATCCGGAGGCCGGCAGGCGCTCGATGGCGACCAGCGCGGCGTCGTCCCCCAGGAGGCCGCCCGCACGGCGCAACAGGTCGGCACACAGGGAATCCAGCAGGACGTCGGGGCCCGCGCCGCACCACGAAGCGGCCCGCTCCCTCAGCGGATGGAAGCGCCCCGACCGGTCCCGGGACTCGATGACACCGTCGGTGTACAGCAGCAGGATGTCACCGCCCTCGAAGCAGAACGTCTGCGCCGAGTGTTCGGTGACCACCAGGCGCGCCGGACCGAGCGGTGGGGCCGGCGGCCGCACCTCGAGCGGGATCACCTCACCCGCGCGCAGGAGGAGCGGCGGGGGAGGCGATGCGGGGAGGAGCGGGGCCGGGCGGTGATATGAGCTCAGACGGTCGCAGCCGGCCGCGTGTTGCCGGTGCGGCCGGCTGCGACCGGTGTCCTACGGAACCAGCAGGGAGTCCGAGAGCCGGGGCGACGGCGGCGCGACCCCGTCCAGTGTCGCGGCGTGCAGTGCGGCATGCTCCTCGCGGGAGACGACCGACCGGCCGCCGCGCACCGTGAGCCGGTGCCCCCGCGGGGTCGTCCACCGCACCTCGGCGCAGTCACCGGCCACATCCACCTCGGGATCCGGCGTGGGCTCCGCACCCCGCTCCGTACCGGACGGCACCAGGGACAGGGTCCCCGCCGCGAAGGTGTCGCCGAGCGCCGCCCAGTCCAGCTCGGCCGGGGTCGCGCTCTCGAAGAGCACCACTTCGATCCGCACCCCGTCGGCGTGCGGGACCAGCCGGGCCGTCGGCGTACGGCCGCCGAAGTCGCCGCCGGCCAGCCTGAAGTCCAACCGCGCCGTCCCGAGGTCGAGTTCGACGCCACCGTCGATCGCGGTCGTCTCCGCCACCGGCGGCGCGCCGATCGCGTCCACCACCAGGCGCAGCGACCGCGCCCGGAACCGGTCGCCCGGCTCGATCATGTCGAGGTGGTGGTGCCGGTCGCCCGCCGGGCAGGCGAATCCCGTCAGCCAGGCCACATGCGGACCGCTCTGCACGGTGGAAAGCACGCCCGAGGCGAAGTCGAAGTCCTCCGCCCCGTCGTCCTTCATCAGATGGACGTGCAGATGCCCGGCGCTCCCGTCCGGGCGGACCCAGTGGCCGAACAGCGGACGTCGTTGCAGCCAGGTGTCCTGGTGATTCACGCTGCCCAGGGTGGTAACCGCGTCCAGCCAGGTGGTGCCCGTCTCCGGGGACGGGCTCTCGGCGAACAGCTCCCGGTGCTCCCGCTCGCCCTCCAGTTCCAGCAGCCGGGGCCGGACCCAGTCGGGCATCCGGTAGTCCACGCAGGATTCCACCCCGGTCGCCATCTCTCCCCGGACCGGGCGCGGCACCGGCGCGCCGAGCACCCCGCGCACCGCCTTCACCAGGAACGGCGGCACCCCCAGGTCGTTGCTGTAGCAGCGTGCCATCGGGCCGGAGAGCTGACGGGTCGGCGGGTGCCAGCGGGCCAGGAAGTGCAGCCAGAGACGGTCGTGCAGCCGGTCGTTGAGCTCCAGCACCTCGTCGTCGTCGACATGCTCCCTGATCAGGGTCAGGGTCTGGAGCACGACGCCCCAGTAGGACGGGCTGTTGAACTCGGTGAAGCTGCCGGTGCCGTCGATGGCCTGCGAGAGCCGCACCATGCGGTCCTTGCCGTACGCGAACAGCTGCTCGTCGTCGAGGAGCTTCCCGGCGGCGAGTGTCACGAACGTGCCCATGACGGCGACGTTCGTGTACGTCAGGTGCACATTCCTGCGGACGATCGACGCGGCCGCGTGCCGCAGCGACTCCCGCAGTTCGTGCCGCACGTCGGCCGGCAGGCCGTCGCCGTGGCGGGCGTCCACCAGCAGGAGGGCGATGCCGAGGAAGTCCGCCCAGTTCCAGTCGGCCGGGTCCATCTCCGCCGCCGGTTCCTCGGCGTAGTAGCCCCAGATTCCGTAGGTGGTGTTCTCCGGCGACCGGTCCTGGAGCCCGGCGATCCGCAGGATCACGGCGTGGGCGCGCTCGGCATCGCCCTCGCCGCCCCGCTCCAGCAACAGGAGGGCATAGTGCAGGGAGTTGCGCGTGGGGTGTGCGAGACCGCCCTTGATGTGGGTGTGGATGGGGTTGTACGGGGCTTCGACCTGCAGCAGGTTCGCCTCGGCGTCCCAGCAGCGGTCGCCCTCGGCAAGGGCTGCTCGCAGCAGGGCGGCGTCGTACTCGGCGGCCGACCAGGCAGGGTGCACGGGATGTCCTCCAGCTCGCGATCGTCGGGCCGACGATCTTCGACAACGCTTGGGAAACGTTTTCCAGAGGCTAAGCCGAGGTCTGCGCTCCGGCAAGGGGCATACGGTGGACTCCGGCTCAGAAGGCCGCCCCCAACCCATTGACGCGGCGATATCGGACAGTGCAAGGTGACCCCGGCTGGAAAACGCTTTCCAGCCGGTTTCCGGTCTGCCCCTGAATGGAGTCCCCGATGAGACCCTCCCTGCGCATCGCCCTGACGGGCGTCACCGCGGGTGCGCTCGTCTGCGTGCTTGCCTCGTGTTCCGGTTCCGGCAGTGACACGGCGGGCGACGGCACCGTGACGATCACCGTCTCCGGGCGCCCGCCCGCCACCAACGCGGCCGCGCTCAAAACGTTCGACGCGCGGGTGGCGGCATTCGAGAAGGCCAATCCCAAGATCAAGATCAAGACGAACGAGTACCAGTACGACCAGCAGAGCTTCCAGACCAAGGTGGGCGGTGGCAGCCTGGAGACGATCGTACGGGTGCCGCTGACCGAAATGTCGGGCCTGATCAAGCGGAAGCAGATCGCCGATCTCACCTCCGACTTCAAGGCGCTGAAGCACAGCGAGGACTTCAGCGACGTCGCGCTCGGGGCCGCGAAGGGTATGGACGGCAAGCTCTACGGAATCCCCACCGAGGAGTACGCCCTCGGCCTGGTCTACAACCGCGACCTGTTCGAGAAGGCCGGACTCGACCCGGACAAGCCACCGACCACCTGGCCCGAGGTCCGTACGGCGGCCAAGGCGATCACGGAGAAGACCGGCGCCACCGGATACGCGCAGATGACCAAGGAGAACACGGGCGGCTGGATGCTCACCGCGATGGCGTACTCCTTCGGTGACAGCATGCAGGAGGAGTCCGGCGGCAAGTGGGCCAACACCTTCGACCGTTCCGGCAGCGGTGCGGAGAAGTCGCTGAAGGCGCTGAAGGACATGCGCTGGACCGACGACTCGATGGGCAAGAACCAGCTGCGCAACATCACCGACATGGAGAAGGACTTCTCCGCCGGGAAGATCGGCATGACCATCGCCGGCCCGAGCATGGTCGGCCACTACGTCCAGCAGTACAAGGGTGACCCGAAGACCATCGGCCTCGGCGCCATGCCCGTCGACGGCGGCAACAAGCGGACCCTGGCCGGCGGCACCATCGCGGTGATCAGCCCCAGGGCCACCGCACAGCAGCGTGAGGCCGCGACGAAGTTCATCGACTTCTACTACCTCTCCACCAAGTACGACGTCGCGCTCGCCGAGCAGGACGCGGTGGCCAAGAAGAAGGACGGCGCCGTCATCGGCGTGCCGAGCGTCCCGTTCTACAAGCCGGTCGTCGCCGACCCGGTCCAGACCGCGGTCGACAAGCAGGCCAACGTGCCGGTCGGGAACTTCGCCCCGTACAGCAAGACGCTCGGCGACTACGAACTGGCCATCGAGCCACCCGTCGAGGCACAGAACGTCTACAAGGCCCTCGACAGTGCCGTGCAGGCCGTACTGACGCGCCAGGACGCCGACCCGGCGGAGCAGTTGAAGAAGGCCGCGGCGCAGGTCAAGTCCCAGGTGGAGCGGGCACAGAACTAGCGCCCCTCCCGGCAGCGGAGCGTCCGGTACATCAGGCAGTGAGCACAGCACGAGGAGAGGCGAGGAGACGTCAATGAGCAGGTCGCAAGCGCCTGCGGCGCCCGCCGGGAACCGCACCCAGAAGGATCGGACGAAGAAACAACGTTCCGCCGACCCGGCCGCGGCCCGGCCGCGGAACCCCGACGGGCCGCCGCATCCGGCCTCCCCGCATCGCGGCGGCCCGGCGGAACGCTTCGTCCGCTGGGTCAGGCAAGGGGGTGTCAGCACCATCCTGTTCGGCCTGCCGATGGTGCTGTGCTTCGCCTACTTCTCGTGGTGGCCGATCGTCCAGAGCGTGCAGCTCAGTTTCCAGCAGACCAATCTGGTCGACCCCGCCACCTGGGTGGGGCTGGACAACTTCCGGCATGTGCTGGACGACCCGCTGCTGTGGAAGGCCGTCCAGAACACCGCGCTGTTCGCCGCGCTCGCCCTGGTGATCGGCTTCCCGGTGCCGCTCTTCCTCGCGGTGCTCATCTCCGAACTGAGGCGCGGCGGCACGCTGTTCCGCATCCTCGCCTACCTTCCGGTGGCCATCCCGCCGGTCGTTTCGGTCCTGCTCTGGAAGGTGTTCTACGACCCGGACGCCGGCCTCTTCAACCAGCTGCTGGCCCATGTGGGCCTCGGCCCGTACCCCTGGCTCCAGTCCACCGACACCGCGATGCTGTCGATCGTGCTGGAAGCCACCTGGGCCGGCTTCGGCTCCACGGTGATCATCTACCTGGCGGCGCTCGGCTCCGTACCGACCGAGCTGTACGAGGCAGCCGAGATCGACGCCGCGGGCATCTGGCGCCGGGTCTGGCACATCACCCTGCCGTCGTTGCGCGGGGTCATCCTGATCATGCTGCTGCTCCAGATCATCGGCACCCTCCAGGTCTTCACCGAACCCTTCGTGATGACCGACGGCGGGCCGGAGGACTCCACTCTCACCATCCTGATGCTGATCTACAACTACGCCTTCCAGAACGGCGACTTCGGAGCCGCGACCGCACTCAGTGTCATGCTGGCCCTCGTGCTCGGCGTGCTCTCGGCGATCTATCTGCGGGCGACGAGGAGCTGGAGCAACTGATGGCCGTACAGACCCCCCTTCGCACCCGCCGCAGGAACCGCCCCGAGGAGAGCGCCCGCGGACTCATATCCGGTGCCGACCGGCGACGGACGTCCGTACGCTTCTCCCTCCGCTCCGTGCAGACCCTCTCGCTCCTGCTGCTGATCGCCTTCGGAGCGGCACCCCTCTACTGGACGTTCAAGGGCGCCGTCTCACCGACCCAGGAGCTGCTGCGCGACCCGCTGGCGCTCTGGCCCGACCACGCGCAATGGGACAACCTCTCCCGCGCCTGGACCGAACTCCAGGTCGGCCAGTACCTCTGGAACACCGTGGTCCTGGTCACCGGCTCGGTCGTCGCCCACCTCTTCATCGCCACCACCGGCGGCTACGTGCTGTCCGTGCTGCGCCCCAAGTGGGCAACGCCCGTGCGGTGGATGGTGCTCGCCACCCTCTTCATCCCCGGCTCCATCTCCCTGGTGGCGCTCTACCTCACCGTGCTCGACCTGCCGGGCCTCGGCATCTCCCTCGCCAACAGCCCGTGGGGCGTCTGGCTGCCGCACGCGGCCAGCGCTTTCACCGTGCTGATCGTGATGAAGTTCTTCGACGGCATCCCGCGCGAACTCTTCGAGGCCGCCAAGGTCGACGGGGCGGGGCCGTTCACCATCTTCCGCCGGATCGTGCTGCCCATGTCACGGCCGATCCTCGCGGTGGTGACCCTGCTGACGGTCATGAACTCCTGGAAGGACTTCCTCTGGCCACTGATCGTCATCCCGGACACCGAGAAGCAGCCCATCTCCGCCGCACTGCCGCGCCTCGCGGAAACGGCGGAACAGTCGCTGCTCATCGCCGGGATGCTGCTCGCCATCCTGCCCCCGGTCGTGCTGTTCCTGATCTTCCAGCGGCAGATCGTACGTGGCGGCGGAGGCTTCACCGGCCTCAAGGGATGAAGACCACCCGGGGAACAACCGCGGACCCCCGTCCGCGGCGGCCGACGGCGGCAGCGGTGCGCGCCGACGGCACACGGGCCGGTGTGCTCCGCCGGGGTACAGCCGACGGAGCACACCTCCACCCGGGAACCACCGATACGCACCGCGCCGATCCGATCGAGAGGTTGCCTCGATGGAACAGAACGGCACTATCCGGCCAGGTCCGCTGGCTCCGGCCAGAATAAGGGGTCGTTCCAAACGGTCCGCCGCATGGGGCGGCGCCGCCGCCCTGCTCGGCTGTCTGCTGGTGGCGGCGCCGTTGCCCGGCACGGCCCCGGCCGCCCACGCGGCCGGCACGCTCACCGTCACCTCGCCCGACCTGATCTTCGTCAAGGGACAGGCGAAGATCACCCTGACCTCCGACCAGGCCTCGGTGGCCTGGAAGGCCGTCGACGACCAGGGCCTGACCGTCGCGTCGGGCACCGCACCGGTCTCGGGCGGCACCGCCACCGTCGACGTCACCAAGCTCGGCAGCGGCTACTACACGCTCACGGCGACCGCCGGCACCACCACCCGTACCGCCAACTTCGGTGTACTGACCGCGCTGACCGGCAAGGAACAGCAGGACACCCGCTTCGGCACGGGCATCCACTACGGATGGAACGGCGGCGACGACCAGAAGCTGCTGCGTTCGGTCAAGCTGATGGGCATGCACGGGATCCGCTCCGACATCAACTGGGGCGCCATCGAGAAGACCCCCGGCACGTACACCTGGAGCAATTACTCCACCGACCAGCACATCCCGTACGCCAAGTCGCAGGGGCTGACCGCCCTGCCCATCTCCGGCTACCGGAACCCCAACTACGACGGCAACCGGACACCGGCTTCCGACGAGGCACTGGAGGCCTACGGGAAGTTCACCGCCGCCGCCGTGGAGAAGTACCAGCAGTACTCGAAGGAGGTCGAGATCTACAACGAGTACAACTCGACCGGCTTCAACAACGGCACCTGCGGCATCACCGCCGACTGCTACCTCAAGCTGCTCCAGGCGAGCTACGGCAAGGTGCACGCCAAGGTCCCGGACGCCACCGTAGTCGGCGGCGGCCTGGCCGGTCTCCAGACCGACTGGCTGAAGCGGCTGTACGCGATCGGCGGCCTGAAGTACATGAACGCGCTCAGCGTTCACCACTACGGCTACCCGAACCCGCCCGAGACCGCGCTGGAGAAGCTGCCGCAGGTCCGTGCCGACCTGGACGCGGCGGGCGGCAAGAACTTCCCGCTGTGGATCACCGAGAACGGCTACCCGACCCACAGCGACGGCGTCACCCCCGCTCAGCAGGCCGCGTACGTGCCGCGCGCCCAGATCTTCTCGTTCGCCTCGGGCGTCAACCGCTACTACTGGTACGACCTCACCAACGACGGCACCGACGTCACCAACAAGGAACACAACTTCGGTGCCTTCAAGCGTCCCACCGCGGAGGTCAAGGCCTGGCAGCCCAAGCCGTCCGCGGTCACCGAGGGCGTGCTGATCCGGCAGCTCGCGGGCCGCGGCTACGCGGGCCGTGACGACGCCGGCTCCGCCGACGTCCGCTCGTACCGCTTCGGCACCGGAACCGACACGGTCCGGGCCCTGTACACCACCGCCGCGACCCCGGGAACGGCGGAGCTGACGGCCGGCGGGCCGGTAACCGTCACGGACCAGATGGGCCACGAGAAGACCTATCTCCCGGTCGGAGGCAAGGTACAGCTCGGCATCGACGGCAAGGTGCTGTACGTCAAGGGCTCGGTGAGCGCGGTCAAGACCGTGAGCGGCCCCGTGTTCTCCCTCCGGCTGCCGCAGCACTCCAACACGGAGGAGACCGTCGACGCGGTGCTCCAGGTGGACGGCACCAAGGGCCGGACGCTGCCGCTGCGCTACGACTTCCGGATCGCCGGGGAGAAGCACCGGGTGACCGCCCAGCCCGGCAAGGTCGTCCGCCAGACCGTGCAACTGCCCACCTCGGCGCTCACCGGCACGCGTTCGGTCAGCGGCACGGTCGGACTCGGGCCGGTGAACATCGCCCGCCTCACCTCCGACACCGAAGTGGTGCCGCCGACCCAGGTCACCTTCGACCCGGTGGTGAAGCAGGCGGCCCCGTTCGCCGCCGCGCTGAAGGTCACCGTCACCAACAACCGCGTCCACAGCCCGCTCGAACTCACCAAGCTGGACTGGCAGGTGAACTCGGGCGACACCTACCTGGACCGGGGCACCATCGACGGGCCGATCAAGGTCGGCACCGGGTCCAGTGCCTCGTACACCGTGGACGCGCGCAACATCAAGCAGTGGAAGCGCTACTGGACGGCCGCCTACATCAACACCCCCGACGGCGCCAGGACCGCCGTGGGTGCCTGGAACGGCTGGGGTGCCGTCCAGCCGTCCGGCACCGACACCACCACACCGATCGACGTCATCGCCGACGGCTCGGTGAGCTACAAGGGCGGCTACAACGGCGCCGCCGACCTGTCCGGCGCCGTCCGGCCCCAGTACACCGACGCCGGACTCGTGCTCAAGGGCGCGATCACGGACAACGCCCTGGCACAGCCCGCCACCACCGCCGAGAACATGTGGCAGGGCGACAGCATCCAGTTCGCCGTCACCCCCCAGGTGCCGGGCCGAAGCAAGCAGTACGTCGAGTTCGGCGCCTCGCTCGTGGGCGGCAAGCCGCAGGTCCACACCTGGCGGGCGCCGTCCGGCCAGTCCGCCGGAACGACCCCGGGAGCCACCGCGCAGATCACCCGTGACGGCACCACCACCCGCTACACGGTGACGGTACCGTGGGCCTCGCTCGGCCTCGCCGGCAAGCCCACCGAATCCATCGGGCTCGGCTTCGTCGTCAACGACAGCGACAACGACGGCCGGGCGCGCGGCTGGTCGGAGTGGGGCGGATCCATCGCCAACAACTCCAAGAGCGCCGCCGGCCTGCGGGCCGTCCAGCTGACCGGCTGATCCACCCCGACGGGCGGGGCCGGGTGCACCTGACAGCACCCGGCCCCGCCGCTCCATGCCGTGCCGCCGCGCGGCACACTGTTGTGAATCCCACCGTGAGGAGACCAGCTCCATGGCCCTGTTCGACATGCCGCTGCCCGAACTCCGCGCCTACCGGCCGCAGATCGACGAACCGGACGACTTCGACGCGTTCTGGTCGAAGACCCTCGCCGAGACCCGCGCCCATGACCCCGCGGTCTCCTTCGAACCCGTCGAGACCGGGCTGAGCGGCCTGCGCACCTGGGACGTCACGTTCGCCGGCTTCGGCGGCCACCCGATCAAGGGCTGGTTCAGCGCCCCCGCGAACGCCGAGGGCCCGCTCCCGCTCATCGTCCAGTTCCACGGCTACAACGGCGGCCGCAGCCTGCCGCACTGCTGGGGCCTGTGGCCGCTGGCCGGATTCGCCCACTTCATCATGGACGTGCGTGGCCAGGGCAGCGGCGGCAACGTCGGCGACACCCCCGACCCGGTCGGCTCGGGCCCCTCCCACGCGGGCTTCATGACCCGGGGCATCGAGGACCCGGAGAGCTACTACTACCGCCGGGTCTACGCCGATGCCGTACGCGCCGTCGAAGCGGCCCGGTCCCACCCGCTCGCCGACCCCGCCCGCACCGTCGCGCTCGGCGGCAGCCAGGGCGGCGGCATCACCCTCGCGGTCGGCGGACTCGTCCCCGACCTGGCCGCCATCGCCGCCGACGTCCCGTTCCTCTGCCACTTCGGACGGGCCGTCACGCTCACCGACGCCGACCCGTACGCGGAGATAGCCCGCTACCTCAAGATGCACCGCGGCAAGGAGGAGACCGTCCTGCGCACCCTGTCGTACTTCGACGGGGTGTCCTTCGCCGCCCGCGGCAGCGCCCCCGCGCTCTTCTCCGTCGCCCTGATGGACCAGACCTGCCCGCCGTCCACGGTCTTCGCCGCCCACAACGCGTACCCGGGCGAGAAGGAGATCGAGGTCTACCCGTTCAACGGGCACGAAGGCGGTGCCATGTTCCAGGAGGCCGCCCAGCTCCGCTGGGTGCCGAAGGCGCTGAACAGGGCGGTCTGAACCCTGCCGTGCTCCGGTCGGCGTGGTGTGGATCACGGACAGGGTGTGGACAGCACTTGTATGGTCCACCGGGGCGTCCCGTAACCCCGCGAACTGCAAGAACGAGGGCGGACAGTGCGGCAGAAAGCCTATGCGCAGACGATGCGTGTCATCGCCTGCGCGCTGATGGTGTGGCAGGTCTGGATGATGTGGTACATCGCCAGTCACGAGGCCGTGTCCGTGCGGTGGAGCTGCGACGGGACCGGCGGCTGCGCCAGCGACCAGCTCGCTTCCGCGTCCGGCTTCCTCGGAGCGGGCTCGGCCGTCGTCCTCGGTCTGCTCTCCGCCCGGTTCCTGCACCGGGCCACGCCCGGGGCGATGGTCGTGCTCTGTGCCCTCGCCGCGATCACCGGCTGGTACGACGCGATCGCGGAGGGCCTGGTCGAGTACGACTCCACCCCCTCCTTCAGCCTCCTCCTCCCGATCAGCGGTTTCTCCGTCTCCACCTGGCTCGTCGTCCTGTGGTCCATCGCGGGCGTGGGCTGCCTTGCCGCCTGGTGGGGCGCGGCCGTCAGCCTGCGGCGCACCGCGGGGCTGCGCAGGCTCTCCCGCCGCTACACCACTGCCGACGCGGTGCTGGAGGGCTGGCGCTCGGTGGGCCGCAAGTACGGTGAGGTCACCGTCGTCTTCGACGACACGGCCGGGGTGCGTCACGAGGTCCCTGCCGTCGTGGAGCGAGTCGCCCTCAGGCGGGACGTCCTCGCCGTGTACGACGCCGACCGCCCCGACGACCCGGCCCTCACCAGGGTCGTCATTCCCCGCCGGAAGGTGCTGCGCCTCTCATGACCACGTCGACCTCTCCCGCGTCCTCCCTGCGCGGCTTCTTCAGGCTGTTCACCGTCGTGTCCGCGATCGGCACAGGCCTCGCGCTCACCGCGGTGGTCCAGGGCGCCGTGGAGGGGCCCCGCTGGCTGCTGATGCTCGGGCTCCCCGCGACGGCCCTGGCCCTGACGGCGTACGGCAAGGCGGCCGAGGACATGAAGTCGGGCGTCGCCCCCGGCCTGCGCTCCGGCGGCCCGCGCGCCTTCGCGCCCGCCGTGGTCAACGGGGTGAAGGCCGTGAACAAGGAGAACGGACGGATCGCCATCGACGGGCAGGCCGTGAACTCCGTGTTCGCCTTTGACCTGACCGTGGTGACCGACGATCTGCCGCCGTACCGGATCGAGGTCCGTCACCCCCTCGACCTGCAGGGGCTGCTGCACAGGTCCAGGGCGGTCGTCGAGTACGACCCCGAGCAGCCCTGGCGGGTCGTCGTCCCCAACAACCCGCCGCGCGAGTGGGTGGCCCGCGCGAACAGCCTCAACCCGCCGACGGACGAGGTGAAGCGCCGCGCCGGCGGTGTGCCGGCTGGCTTCCGCGCACTGGTGTCGGGTGTGGTGATCGCGGCCGTGCTGCTGGTGCTGGTACGCGTGTTGGGCTGAGCCGCCGCGGGCTCAGCTGTTGCGGGCTCAGCCGTTGCGCGGATACTTCTTGAGCACCTTGCCGTTGATGTCGGCCCGCAGATAGGCACCGCCGTACTCGTCCAGGACGTAGACGCTGAGCGTCGGCTGGTAGTCGTCGAACGGGGAGGCCGGATCGATGTCCACGTAGTGGCTGGTGGGTTCGGCGACGCCGAGTTCCTTGTCCGCCCGGCGTATCAGCCCCGGGAGCGCGTCCCAGTTGAACTTCTCCAGGTCCACGGACTTGGCACCCTGCGCGAGCGTGCCGCCCGCGCGTTCGCGGGTGGCCTTGCCGTCCCGGTAGACGAAGACGTCGTACAGGCCCTTGTTCTTCGTGACCGGGGCCTCGACGCTCGCGTGTACGTCGTACAGCGTGAACGAGGTGACCCTGGTGCCGCCCATCACCGGCTTGAGCGCCGCGATGACGGACCGCGCGGCCGACGGCGTCAGCAGATTCCTGGTCGGCGCCGCGGCCTGCGGTGCGCTCTCCTTCTCCTCGGTGGCCGAGGCAGCACCCGAGGGACGGCCCGAGGCGGACGGCGTGCTGCCGGAAGCCTTTGTGTCCGAGTCGGGCACCAGAGACCACACCAGGACGCCGGACAGGGTGGTCCCCGCGAGAGCGGTGGTGACCGCGACGGCGCGGCCGCGCCGGACCCGGCGACGGATCTCCTGGGTCCCCAGCGTCGCGGGCTCCGGACGCGGGGGAGTGGCCCCGGCCCGGCCGCCGGATCCGGGCGCACCGGCCGGTCGCCGGACGGGGGCGGTGGGCAGCACGGTGGTCGGGCCGGCCTGGCCGAAGCGGGGCGGCACCGCGTCCTGCCGGGTGGGCGGGTCCTGACGGGGCGGTACGGCATCCTGCGGTGCGGCACGGCTCGGTCCGGGTGCCCCGGCCGGTTCGCTCACCGGCGCGATCACCGCTGCCAGCATCCGGTCGAGCTCCCCGGGACCGGGCCTGACGGTCGTGTCCCGGGTCAGCAGCGCGTCCAGCACCGCGGTCAGCGGACCCGCCTGCCGGGGCGGCGGTATCTCCTCGTCCAGCACGGCCGCCAGCGTCGCAAGCGTGGTGGCCTTGCGCAGCGGATGCCGGCCCTCCACGGCGACGTACAGCATCATGCCGAGCGACCACAGGTCGGAGGACGGGTCGTCCTCCTCGCCGCGGATGCGTTCGGGTGCCATGTAGTCGGGGGAGCCGATGATGGAGCCGGTCGCCGTCAGACTGGTGGACTCGCGGATCGCCGCGATGCCGAAGTCGGTGAGCACCGGGCTCCCGTCGGCCCGCAGCAGTACGTTGGCGGGCTTGACGTCGCGGTGCAGGATTCCGGCGGCATGGGCGGCCCGCAGCGCGGACAGCACCCCGCGGCCCAGCTCGGCGGCCTCGACCGGGGTGAGCGTTCCCTCGGCCAGGCGCTCCGCGAGCGAGGCGCCGGGCACCAGCTCCATCACGATCCACGGGTACGTCCCGTCACCGCCGTCCACGATGTGGTGGACCGTGACGACCCCCGGGTGGTCGAGCCGGGCCAACGCACGGGCCTCACGCAGCACCCGCTCACGCAGCAGCCTGGCCGACTCCGGATCGTTCTCGGTGAGCGCCGGGTCCGGGGGCCGCACCTCCTTGAGCGCCACATCGCGGTGCAGCGCCAGGTCGTGGGCCCGCCAGACCATGCCCATGCCGCCACTGCCGAGCCGGTTGACCAGCTCGAATCGGTCGTCGATCACACGGCGCACAGGCCCCCCAGCGTTCATGGAGAAAAAGAGTACGGGGCGGGTGCGCGGCGATGCACACCCACCCCGTACGCCTCACACGTCGTTGTTCGGTGTGAGCCTGAGTGTCACGATCTGGAAGGGCCGCAGCACCAGCCGGACCACATCGCCGTCCACCTCGGCGCTCTCGTCGGCGAGCGGACGCTCCAGCAGGTCCGTGACGCTCGCCCCGGCCAGGGCGAAGCCCGCCGTCAGACGGGCCGAGACCCGTCCGCCGTGGGCCTCGTGAAGCCGGACCACCACATCCCCGCTGCCGTCGTCGGCGAGCTTCACCGCGGTCACGACCACCGCGTCGTCGTCCACCGAGACCAGCGGGGCGACCTCGGCACTGCCCGGCACCCGGCGCTCGGGAAGGCTGAAGTGCCAGCCCTCACGGACCGCGTCACCGATCGTCGCCCCCGGCAACAGCGCGTACCGCAGCCGGTGTACCCCCTGGTCGGTCGCCGGGTCGGGATAGCGGGGCGCCCGCAGCAGCGACAGCCGCACCGTGGTCGTGGTCGCACCGTCCTCGCGGACCGTACGGGTCACATCGTGCCCGTACGTCGAATCGTTGATCAGCGCCGCGCCCCAGCCCGGCTCACCGACGTGCAGGAAACGGTGCGCGCAGATCTCGAACTTGGCCGCCTCCCAGCTGGTGTTGGTGTGCGTCGGCCGCTGGACGTGCCCGTACTGCGTCTCCGCCGTGGAGTGATCGGCGCGCACATCGATGGGGAACGCCGCCTTGAGGAACTTCTCCTGCTCGTGCCAGTCGACCTCGGTGTCGATGTCCAGGCGCCGGGCACCGGGCCGCAGCGTCAGCAGCTGGGTGACGCGGGACGAACCGAAGGTACGCACCACCTCGATGCCGTCGCCGCTGCGGCGCACCAGGTCCGCCTCGGTCAGATCGGTCACCGTGTTGCGGTAGAAGGCGTCGACGTCCCACGCGTCCCACCGGTTGGGCAGATCGGGGTGGACCTGGAGCAGATTCGCCACGTTGCCCGGGGCGATGGTCTCGCGCCCGGTCACCAGGTCGACGACGGAGACCACGAGCCCCCGCGCGTCCACGGTCACCCGGAGCACCCCGTTGTCCAGCCGGAAGCCGGAGTCGTGCGCCACGACCGCCACGGCCGGCTCCGGGTCCCGCGGAGCGGGCGCCGCGCCCCCCGCCGCGATGCCGGCCCGCATGTGCGGAGCGGAGTTGAAGATCAACGTGCCGTCGCCCTCCGCAGCGCCGGCCAGGGCCCGCTGGGCCGCCCCGATCACCGCTTCGAGCTCCCCGGCGATCCGGGCGTACGTCGCCTCGGCCTCTCGGTGCACCCAGGCGATGGACGAACCCGGCAGGATGTCGTGGAACTGGTGCAGCAGCACGCTCTTCCAGATCCGGTCCAACTCCTCGTGCGGATAAGGGAATCCGGTCCGGACGGCGGCGGTGGCTGCCCACAGCTCGGCCTCCCGCAGCAGATGCTCGCTGCGCCGGTTGCCCTGCTTGGTGCGCGCCTGCGAGGTGTACGTACCGCGGTGCAGCTCCAGATACAGCTCGCCCAGCCACACCGGCGGCCGGTCGTACTCCGCCTCGGCGGCCTCGAAGAACTCCGAGGGCCTCTCGATCGTCACCCGGGGAGAGCCCTCCAGATCCGCGAGCCGCTCGGCCCGCGCCAGCATCTCGCGGGTGGGGCCGCCACCGCCGTCGCCCCAGCCGAACGGCACGAGCGAGCGGGTGGCGTGGCCCTTGTCCCGGAAGTTCTCCTCGGCGTGCGCGAGCTCCTCACCGGACAGTTCGGCCACATAGGTGTCCACCGGCGGGAAGTGTGTGAACACCCGGGTGCCGTCCAGCCCCTCCCACAGGAAGGAATGGTGCGGGAACGGGTTCGTCGTGTTCCACGAGATCTTCTGGGTGAGGAACCAGCGCGAGCCGGAGAGCTTCACCAGCTGCGGCAGCGCCGCCGAGTAGCCGAACGAGTCGGGCAGCCACACCTCCTCGGTCTCGACCCCGAACTCCTCCAGGAAGAACCGCTTGCCGTACACGAACTGCCGGGCCAGCGCCTCCGACCCGGGCATGTTGGTGTCCGACTCGACCCACATCCCGCCCACCGGAACGAACTGACCGGCGGCGGCCTTCTCCTTCACCCGGGCGTACAGCGCGGGCTGGTGCTCCCGCAGCCAGTCCAGCTGCTGTGCCTGCGACATCGCGAAGACGAACTCCGGGCGGTCGTCCATCAGCGCCACCACGTTGGAGGTGGTGCGGGCGACCTTGCGCACCGTCTCCCGCAGCGGCCAAAGCCACGCCGAGTCGATGTGCGCGTGACCCACCGCCGACAGCCGGTGCGCGGAGGCGTGCGCGGGGGAGGAGAGCACGGCCCGCAGCCGCTCCCGGGCGGCGGGCGCGCTCGCTCCCACGGCGTCCAGGTCCAGGGCGTCCAGGCAACGTTCCACCGCGCGCAGGATCTCCCAGCGGCGCGCCGAACCGAGCGGCAGCTGCCGCATCAGCTGGTCGAGCACCTCCAAGTCCTGGACCAGCTCCCACACCTGCTGGTCGAAGACCGCGAGGTCCATCCGCTCGACGCGGTACAGCGGCTCGCTGCCCGCGGTCTCCCGGTCGCCCAGCGGACTGACACCGTCCAGGATCTCCGGATTGGCGGCGGCTTCGAGGACGTACGTGAACTCCTCGCCGCCCGCCACCGGTTCGCCGACCCGCAGCCAGGTGTTGCGCGGGTTGAGCGCCTTGACCACACTGCCGTCCGGCCGGTGGGCCAGTGCCTCCGCGGAGAACCCGGGGCGGTCCTTGGCGAAGCCGAGGTCGATCACCGCCTCGACGGTCTCACCGGCCCAGTCCTCCGGGACGCGGCCGGTCACCCGGAACCAGCTGGTGCCCCAGGCCGGCCCCCAGTCGTCGCCTACGGTGCCGGGCTTGTACGGGGCGGCCAGCGCCTCGGTGAAGGGCACCGGTTCGCCGGGGGCGTGCCAGACCTCGAATTCCAGAGGCGAGGTCCGGGGGTGGACGGCGGGGCGGATGCGCTCGCGCAGGGCGCGGCCGAGCCGTTCCTCGGTCAGTGTGCGGTCGTCATGCATGTGTGAAGGGCCCCTCTGGACGAAATGTGTGCAACGCGGTGGTGGTTCACGGGAGTTCGTCGAAGCCCACGCAGGGCAGTGACATCCCGTCGGCCGTGGCCAGGAGCTTCTCCAGCCGGGCCGGTGACACATGGTTGGCCTCGTGGGCGTCGGCGACGCAGTGGGCGTAGAGCGTGGTCACGCCGCCGTGATCGGCGGTCCGGCGCAGTGCCGCCTCGACGCCGGCCAGATCGTCCCCGTACGCGACGGTCCCGCGCCCGGAGTCCACCGAGCAGCCCGGCAGGACCCGCCGGGCGGGGACGTCGCCGGCCGGGACGTGGAGTTCGGCCGCCAGTGACGGATCGGCGCGACGGCCGACCGGTACTCCGCCGCGCAGTCGCTCGAAGAGTGTGAGGAGCAGCCGGTCGGTCTCCTCGTCGCGGGCACTGCACGGGTAGGCGAAGCTGCGGGCCGGAAAGCCGAGGCGGCGCAGTTCGTCGAGGGCGGGCACCACCTCCCGGTCGAGATAGGCGCCCGCGCCGTGCGCGGCGACGAATTCGGGTGCGCGCTCGTGCCGCAGACCGTGGCAGCCGACGGTGTGGCCGTCGTCCGCGAGCCGGCGCAGCAACCGCACCTCGTCCCGGTCGAGCCGGTCGGGCTCGCAGATGAAGAAGGTGACCCGCGCGCCGTACGAGGTGAACAGCGGTGCGGCCGCGGCCCATTCGCGTACGTGCCGGTCGTCGAAGGTGAGCAGCAGGGCGCGGTCGGCACCGCTGTCCGGGCGGTCGGTCATCGCCCGGACCCCCGTGGCGCCCAGCCGGGAACGGAGCCGTGCAGCGCGGTGTAGAAGGGGTCGCCCGGGACGATCTCGCCGGCCCGGACCGGGTGACCGGTGAGCGCCGCCTTGTACATCGCGGTGATCAGCTCCAGGGAGCGGCGGCCGTCCCCGGCGCTCGCCCTGGGCCGCCGCCCCGCCCGCATGTCGGCCAGCAGGGAGCGGAGCTGGGCGCCGTGCGAGCTCGGCACGTCCTCGGCCGGGGAGTTCCAGCCCGCCACCCGGCCGGGGGCGACACCGGGCGCCGGGGTGTAGGTCCAGTCGCCGTTCCCGTATCCGTACAGATGGTTCAGCTCGATCGTGGCGTCCCGCAGATCGATCCGCAGATGGCTCAACTGACGTGGTGAAAGTGCGCTGTTGACCACGGTGGCCAGCGCGCCCGAGGCGAAGCGCACGGTGGCGGTGGTGACGTCGTCGGTCTCGACGTCACGGGCCAGCCGGCCCGCCATGGCCCGGATCTCCGCCCAGTCACCCAGCAGTTCGAGCAGCAGGTCGATCTGGTGGATGCCGAGCCCCATGGCGGGGCCCGCGCCCTCCGTCTCCCACTTCCCGCGCCAGGGGACCGCGTAATAGGCGTCGTCGCGGTACCAGGTGGTCTGGCAGTGAGCGACCAGCGGCGCCCCCAACTCCCCGGAGGCGATGAGCGACTTGGCGTGCTCGGCCCCCGAGCCGAACCGGTGCTGGAAGACGATCGGGGCGTACGGGCCCTGCTCGCCCTCGGCGGCGGTCATGGCGTCGTACTCCGCGAGACTGAGCGCGGGCGGCTTCTCGCACCACACCCAGGCCCCGGCGGCCAGGGCGGCGACCACCTGCTCCCGGTGGGCCACGGGCGGCGAGGCGATCACGACGAGATCGGGACGGAGCTCGCTCAGCGAGGCGGCGAGATCGGTGGAGTGGTGGGGGAGTGCGAAGTCGGTGGCGAAGGAGCGGGCGGCCGCGGGATCGGCATCGACGGCGCCCACCACCGCGAAGTCCGAGGGAAGTTCGAGGAACGCCGGCATATGGACGGCGCGGGCGATGTTGCCCGCGCCGACGAGCAGTACACGGTAAGGAGTCACATTCACAGAGGGCCGTCCAGGCTGAGGGCGTGAGCCGCCGGGATTGGTAAGCGTTTTCCAGCAGCTCGGGAAAGTGCCCTTCCCGAGGGAAGGGCAGTGGGTTTCAGAGAGTGGCGTAGAGCGCCCCGGCACTGGTCACCGGTCCGGTGCGGAGCCGGTCCGGCCAGTCCAGGGTGAGACCGAGAGAAGTGCTCAACCGGTCCTGGAAGGAGGCGAGCTGGTGCTCGCTCCCGCGGACCGCACGCGGCGGCAGCCGGTGCTCCAGGCAGTACGAGACCAGCGCGCCGACGGCCTCACCGATGCTCCACTGGCCCGCGTGACCGCCGAGAGCCGGCGCGCTGAGATGCGTGGCGCCGATGTTCCGCCCGGCCGGGAGCAGATTGTCCACCCGTACGGGCAGCAGCGCGCCCAGCGGCAGCTGGAACGGCAGGCACTCCAGATCCAGCCCCGCGCCGCCTCCCGTCCCCGGGTGCAGGGTGATCCGGGAGCGCAGTGTGCCCACGCTGTCCGTGAAGGTCTCGGCGCCCGGCGCCCCGGCCCGTGCTGCGGCGGTCAGATGGTGCTCCAGCAGGGTGAACTCGGCCCGGATGCGCCGGGATTCGCGTACGTGCGCGGCCTTGGCGAACCCGTCTTCGGTGCCCGTGACATCGGGCCTCAGCCGCAGCTCGGGGTAGCCGTGACCGCCGTCGTGCCGGGGCGCGCGGGTCTGCATCCAGTACAGGAAGGACATGGCCTGCTCGCGTGCCTCCTGCTCGGCCGGTGCCCGTGTCTCCTCCCCGGCCCCGGTGAGCGGGAGCCGGGTGTAGGCGGTCTGCTCCCAGTCGACCAGGGTGATGTCGCTGTCGAACGTACCGGGCAGATACCTGCTCCGGGCGAGCGCCCGCAGCTGGTGCCAGCGGTCGTTGGGCGGTGCCGCCCAGGGTGGGACGTCGTCCGGCTCGTGCAGGAACAGCGGCACGGAGCGGGCCGGTCCGTCGCCCGGTTCCGCGGTGTCCCAGGAGAAGGCGTCGGACCACCGGGCGTAGCCGGCCGGCCGGTCGACGGTGTGGTCCTCGCCGGGGCGGTGGTCCAGGGCGAAGACCCAGGAGACCGGCTGCTGGTCCAGCGGATCGGCGACGGCGGGCGCGTGCGGTTCGCCGGTCTCCTCGCGGGACTCGGCGCCGGTGACATGCTCGACGCCCGCGAGGGCGAGCAGCTCGCCCAGGTCCGTCGCGTCGACGACGAAGGGGGCGCTGACCGTCAGCGGCTCGCCGTCCGCCGTCTCCAGGGTGACCGCCGTCACCCGGTCCCCGTCCGCCTGGGCCGCGACCGGTCGGTGGCCGAGCAGCAGGGTGAGCCTGCCGGAGGCGAGGTGCGGGGTGAGGAGCTCCTGGACGACCGCGAGTGCGGCGCGCGGCTCGTGGCTGAGATGGCCGGTGGTACTGAGGCCGGGGTCGAGCAGCGGATCGGCGAACGGCTCGGGGCAGAGCGGATAGTTGCGCCGGTAGAAGTCGCGTATCCGCTCGCGCAGATCGCGGTAGCCGGGGGAGACGGGGTCCAGTTCGATGCGGTGGCCGTCGGCGAGCGGCACGGCCTGCGCTGTGAACAGGCCACCGGGCCAGTCGGTCGCCTCGGTGAGCACGACGCGGTGTCCGAACCGGGCGGCGGTCAGCGCGGCGGCGAGACCGCCGAGACCGGCACCGACCACCAGGACATCGGTCCCGAGTTCGCGGGTACGGGGGGTGGGGGCGGCGAACACAGGAGTCTCCTCCCTCAGGGCCGGCGGGCGGCGACGGTACGGAGCCGGACCGGCACGGACTCGCGCGTCCTGATCCGGACGGGAAGCACGATCTGCTCGGCGCTGCGGTACGGGTCCTCGCCCGCCGCGCGCTCCGCGATCCGGGTGACCAGCTGCTCGACCGCCCGGCCGCCGATCTCCCTGGCGGGGAGCCGGGCGGCGAAGCTGGTGAGCGGCAGCAGATCGTAGGGGCCGGCGTCGTCCATGCCGGCCAGCACGATCTCGTCGGGTACGGCGATGCCCAGCGAAGCCAGATCGGCGGCCGCGGTGGCCACGGCGAAACCGTGGGCGCACAGCAGGGCGGTCGGCGGCTCGGGTGAGCCGAGCAGGTCGGTCAGCAACTGCTTGCGGTCGTCCTCGGACAGCGCCGTGTACGAGCGCAGCGCGGTCAACTGGGGGAGCAGGGGCTGGTCATGGGCGCGCAGCGCCTGTTTGTGCCCGGTCATCCGGTCGTGGACGCTGGTGCACTGCGTCTCGCCCCAGAGCGTCGCGATCCGCTCGTGGCCGTCGGTCAGCAGATGTTCGGTGAGCCGGTAGCCGACGTCGTAGTTGTCGGCGGTGACCGCGTCGATGGCGAGGCCCGGAAAGTACCGGTCGACCAGGACCATGGGGATGCGCAGGCGCCTGATCTCGGCGAGGACGTCGGGATCGGGCGCACCCTGGACCGGATAGAGGATGATGCCGTCGACCCGGTCGTCGACGGCCTGGCGGAGTGCCTGGCCCTGGCGGAGCAGCGACGCGTCGTGGGCGGCGTGCCCCGTGTCGGTCATATGGACGGCGGAGTCGGAGAAGAACAGCCGCATCCCGCGCTCCGAACAGCCGGACTCGATCCCGCGCAGCACCTCCGACTGGTACGGCCCCTGGCCGCTGATGATGCAGGCGATCACCCCGGACCTGTGGGCCGGAGCGGGCTCGGCTGTCCGGTCCCCGGGGTCGGCGACAAAGGTCCCCTGGCCGCGCCGTCGAACCAGCAGCCCTTCCGCGACAAGGTCGTTCAGTGCCCGGACGGCGGTGGTGGAGCTGACTCCGAAGCGTTCGCGCAGCTGGTTCTGAGTGATGAACGGAGCACCGGCCTCGTACTCGTCACGTGCCACCTCGGCCCGCAACTCGTCCTTGATGCGCTGGTACTTGGGCCCGGACGTACTCATCCAGCCACCACCCCCTCGGATTTGACGCGTCAATCGGCGTTGATCTCAGTGTGGTGGGGGTTAACGCATTATTTCAAGAGGGTTGCAGGGAAAGGATCCGCAACTTAGTGCGTCAAGCTGGGGGTGTTTCGCCTTAATGCGTCAACTCGGTGCTCCGGGCCATCCCGTGGCCAGGCCAGGACTCAGCCGGTCACGCGGGGCGGCGGTGCCGTGCTGGCCCGCACCACCAGACGCGAAGGCACGGCGAGCGTGCGCGGCGAAGCCGTCGCGTCACCGAGGGCCAGCAGCAGCGCCCGGCGGCCGATCTCCTCCAGCGGCAGCCGTACGGTGGTCAGCGCCGGCGTGACGTCGCAGGCCACGGGCAGATCGTCGAAGCCGACGACGGAGACGTCCGAGGGGACGCCCCTGCCGAGGTCGTCACGGAGCGCCGCGAGCGCACCCAGTGCCATGGCGTCGTTCAGCGCGAACAGCGCGGTGATCCCCGGCGACCTGCGGAACAGCCGCACCGCCGCGGCCCGCCCGCCGTCCCGGGTGAAGTCGGACTCGACGCGGTGGTGTTCCTGGACGACCACACCCAGTTCGGCGGCCCGCTCCAGGAAGCCGTGCAGCCGTTCCTGTACGGAGACCAGTGCCAGCGGTCCGCAGATGACGCCGATCTCGGTGTGCCCCAGCCCGGCGAGGTGCTCGGCGACCGCCCGGCCGCCCTCGCGGTTGCCCGGCACGATGGTGTCCACCGGAAGGTCCTGGTGCGCGACCGCGGTCACCCGGCCGCCCTGGGCCGCGAAGGCCTCCAGCTCCTGGGTGAGCGCGGGGCTCCCACCGGTGAAACCCGAACCGGCGAGGACCACGGCGCGGGCCCGCTGGGCCCGCAGGCGGGCCACGTACTCCGCCTGGAGTCCGGGTTCGTGGAAGGTGCCGGCCAGCATCACCAGGAGCTTGTGGTCGCGGGCGACCTCCATGACACCGGCCGCGATGGCGGAGTAGTAGGCGTCGTTCACATCGTGCACGACCAGACCGACGATGGACGTCGTGGACTGCACGAGCGCGCGGGCCGGCGCGTTGGACACGTAGCGGAGCCGGGCGGCCGCCTCCAGGACACGCTCCTGCAACTCCTGGGTGACGTTGCGGTCGCTGTCGCTGAGGACGCGTGAAGCCGTGGCGAGAGAGACCCCGGCGTCCTGCGCGACCTGCTGGAGCGTCACGGCGGACGACGGGCGGGGGCGGGCTGAACGTCGATTGACCTGGCTCTGCATAAGGCTACGATAGCCGTACTGAAAGCGTTTTCCCATTGCGCACGCCATAGGAAACCCGCCACCGGGACCCTCCCGCCTGCGAGGTCAGCCCGTGCGCCACCGGCCCGGGACGGCCGCCGGCATCGCAGTCGCACAGCGGTAGACGGCATCGTCCCGGAAGGCGTACCGCCGCTCCGTCTCCGGAGTGAGCCGGACACCGAGCCCCGGGGCCTGCGGGGCGAGCAGGCATCCGTCCGTCAGTCGGAACGGCTCGACCAGCAGCTCCGACCGCAGCGGATACCGGGGCATCGGCCACTCGGCCAGCCGTCCGCCGCCGGCGAAGGCGGCGTGATAGTTGGCCGCCTGGCACACGGCGCTGCCCCAGCAGTGCACCACCGCGTCGACGCCGTGCTCCGCCGCGCCCGCGAAGACGGCCAGCGTCTGGTGCATACCGCCGACGACCGTGGCGTCCGGCTGCACCAGGTCGTAGTACCCCGACGCCATGCGCCCCAGCAGTTCCTGTGCGGTGGTGACGGTCTCCCCGCCCGCCACCGGACAGCCGGCCGCCCTTCGCAGAGCGGGGTACCCGGCGGTCCGGGCGGGCCCCAGCGGCTCCTCGACAAAGCGCACCGGCCACCGGGAGCCGGCCCTGACCGCGTCGAGGAACGCCAGCGTGTCCGCCACCGACTGGCCCGGGTCCGCCAGATTCTGCGCCATGTCGACGGCGATGCCGATGCCGTGCGCGGCCGCGTGCTCCAGCGTCCACACCGCCTTGTCCGCTTCGTGGCCCCGCGCCCTGATCTTGAAGGTGTCGATGCCGAGGGCCGCGACGGCGGCGATCTCGGCCGCCATCGCCGACGGGGAGGTCGAATCGCCCCCGCTGGCGTAGAGCCGGATCGCGTCCGTGCGACGGCCGCCCAGCAACTCGTACGCGGGCACGCCCGCCCGCTTTCCGAGGGCGTCGACCAGGGCCGCCTCCACGGCGGAGACGACATGGCGGGCCGCCCCCTGGAGGCTCCAGTAGCCCGTCACGAGCACCATGTCCCGGTACCGCTGCGCCAGGTCCCCGGCCGGACGGCCGACCAGATAGGGGGCGATCAGATCGACCGTCGACACGAAGACCTGCGGCGCGAAGACGGCGAGATAGCCCTCGCCGAGCCCGGTCGTGCCGTCGTCCAGGGTGACCTCGACCAGACCGGTCGTGCGCCGCCCCGTCGGCAGCGCCAGGCGTACCTCCAGATTCTCCGGATCCGCGTAGGGGGCGCTGAGCAGCACCGGCCGGATCGCCGCTATGCGCACCCCGTCGCCGATCGGTGCACCGGAGTACGGGGAATGTGGTTCGGACATCGTCGCGTCCTCAGAATCCTCTGGACCACTGCACGGGGTTGCGCAGTGGTGAACCGGCATGGAAACGGCGCCAGTTGTCGGCGAACAGGTCGACGACCCGGGCACTCTCGTCGGTGGAACCACCCGCGGTGTGCTGGGTGAGGATGACACCGGGGCAGCTCCACAGGGGGTGACCGGCGGGCAGCGGTTCCTCCCTGGTGACGTCCAGCACCGCTCCGCCGAGCCGTCCGGAGCTCAGCTCGGACACCAGGGCCTCCTCGTCCACCAGCGATCCCCGCCCGGCGTTCACCACAACGGCCCCCGGCCGCAGCAGGGCCAGCCGCCGCGCATCGAGCAGCCCGCTCGTCTCGGGCGTGCCGGGCAGCAGTCCCACCACCACGTCGAATCCGGGCAGTCGCTCATCGAGCTCGGCCAGGGTGCGGATGTCGCCGGAGCCGCGTGCGAAGTGCGCGACGGGGCAGCCGAACGGGCCGAGCAGCTCGGCGAACCGCCGGGCGATGGACCCCCGGCCGAGGACGAGCACCCGGGCCCCGGTCAGCAGACGGAGCCGGGGCCGCACGGCGGACTTCGCCCAACTGCCCTCGGCGCGCAGCCCGGAGAGTCGGTCGATGCCGCGATGGAGCGCCAGAATTCCCGCCAGACAGGACTGCGCCACCGGGTCGGCGAAGACATCACCCAGGTTGGTCACGGTCAGCCGGCGGCCGAGGACGGGCCAGTCGAGCCCGAGATAGTCGTCGATCCCGACCGAGGCGAGCTGCAGCCACCTCAGCCGGGGCGCCTTCGCCACCCAGTCCGCCCGCGGATTGCCGAGCGCCGTGCCGGCCTCGGCCAGGGCGCGGGCATCAGCCTCGGACCTGGTTCCCGGTTCGGCGAACCACACGGGCCCGGGGCCGAGTTCACGCAGCCGGGCGCGCTCGGCAGCGGCGAGCGGCAGTTCCACGTACAGACCGGTGCCGTCCGTTTCCGGGTTCACCACGGGTGCTCCGCGAGGTACTCGGTGATCCGCTCCCGGCCCCACTCCCCGTCCGCGACGGTGACCCGGTAGCGGCGGGCGAGAGTGTCGCCCGGGGCGAGCTCCAGTTCCTCGTGGAACGCGTAGGAGGGGGCGACCGCGGCGAAGGGTTCGTCGCGGACGAACCAGTGGGCCGGGTGGGTGCCGCCCGCTCCCGTGTGATCGTTCTCCGGGGCGTGCTGGAAGATCAGTGTGGCGTGCCCGTCGGCGCCGTCGTGTTCGGCGCTGTAGGCCAGCCAGGGTGCCTGCGTTCCCATCAGTTCCGGGCCTTCCCCGTCCGGGCCGAGGATCCGGCCACCACGGAAGGCGCGCGGCCCGCGCCAGAAGAGGCCGGTGTAGCCGGCCGCCTCCCGGCCGTGGGTGGTCGGGCTGCCGAAGAGCAGCGGCTCGGTGCGCCGGTTGGTGATCGCGCTGGACCAGGTCAGCGTCCAGCTGCCGCCGGTGGCGTCGGAGCCGGATCCGGCGTGCTCGACGTCGTGCAGTTCGACGCGGCGCACCTCGTCCGCCCAGTGCGTGCCGTCGTTGTGGCGCCAGCTCAGCCGCTCCGCGATGACCGCGCGCCCGGCGTCCGCCGCCACCTCGTCGAATCCGATGTGGGCCATCGACCCGACCCGTTCGGGCAGCGGCTGGTAGTCCTGGCCGTGCACATAGGTGTTGCCTCCCCACAGGTTCTGGCCGGAGAGATGGGAGGCCGTCATCTG
Organism: Streptomyces sp. NPDC006510; assembly: GCF_040611955.1. Lineage (NCBI taxonomy): Bacteria > Bacillati > Actinomycetota > Actinomycetes > Kitasatosporales > Streptomycetaceae > Streptomyces > Streptomyces sp. NPDC006510. Next base: position 31,047 of record NZ_JBEXPH010000075.1, read on the forward strand.
GAGGCCCTTGTGCCAGCGGTGATCGTTGGGCCGATAATCGGTGACAACGTTGTCGGTCAGCGTGCGGATGGGGTGGATGTACGGCTTGGGGGCCTCCCAGGCCGCTTCCGGGCGGTAGACGTAGCTGATCAGATCGATGCCGCCGCGCTCCTCCGTGACCGTGATCCGGTCGCCGTGGGCGTGCGTGATGCGCAGTGGACTGCTCATGTCCCGAGTCTCCTGGGGCTGGAAAGCGCTTACCGCAACCTAGGGCCTTCGCCGGAGGCGCGTCAACAAAGAACCCTGGGTGTCAGGTGGGAATGGGAAGACGTCCCGTGGTTCATGACGTCCTTCGGCCGCTGTGGACGTTGCCGGCGGGTGTCGGCCTCGTCCCGCGCCGGATCGGCCCGGACGGCGCACGGGACCGCATAGCTCGATCCGAGCCGAGTGCAGAGCACACGTGCGCGGCGAGTCATGGGGCGAGCCGGCTGCCGGTGACGGCGGGCCGCACGGTCGCCGTCGCCGAGGCCGCGTCGACGCCGCACCGCCGGAGCCCGGAGAGGTCGATGGGCATGCCGTCGGAGCGGACGGAGGAATCGCACCAGCTGTGCCCACCGGACCGGACCGCCACCCGGAGTCCGCCGGATCGGGCCGGCGCGACGGCTTCGGAGCCGTCGTGTGCCGAAGCGGCCCGCACGATGATCTGCGGGAACCGTGACGGCTTGAGCCGGGCTCGCCCGATCTCGTACCGGAGCGTGCCCGGATGCTGCAGGGGTGCACGATCTACACGAGCGGGGCCCCGTGCCCGATGTGCATGAGCGCCATCTACTGGGCCCGCATCGGCACCGTCTACTACGGCTGTGACTGGAAGGCGACTCAGAAGATCGGTTTCGACGACGCTTTCCAGTACGCCGACTTCGCCAAGCCGCCGGACCGGCACAGCATCACACTCGAACAGATCCATCCCGAACTGGGTCCCGCGTCCTACCGGGCCTGGGCGGACAAGGCGAACAAGCACCCCTACTGAAAACAGCGACGGAGGACCGGGGGATCGGGGATCCGGGGCGGGCCGCGGAGTCGGCCCGGCGCGGCGGCCGACGGCTTGCCGCTCACTCATGGAAGAGCGACAAGACGTCGGCCGTTCGCGTGAAGCAGGTGTTACTTGGGCGGACGGATGCTTCCGCCGCCCATGTTGCCCTGCTGGTCACACTGTTCCTGCAGCTTCCGGGCCTTCTCCTGGAGCCGCTGGCGCTGCTCAGGGTCGGTCGTACGCTCGGCGGCCTCGGTCATGTGCCGGGCCTTTTCACGCAGCTGCTGCGCACGGTCACCGGATTCACGTGCAACGCTCATCATCGCTCCTTAGTGCGGTTGGGAAGAGCGGGCTCCATCAGAGAACCAGCGCCGTCCGACCGCCGCACCTCGAATCGTCACTCAGAGTCACGGTCTCCAGTGGGGTGCTGCGACGCTGGCATGATCGAGGGCATGAACGAGAGCATCATCGCCGCGTGTGACGGGGCGTCCAAGGGTAATCCGGGACCTGCGGCCTGGGCATGGGTCGTGGCCGACGCGCAGGGGCGGCCGGAGCGCTGGGAAGCGGGACCGCTGGGTACCGCCACCAACAATGTCGCCGAACTCACCGCCCTGCGGGAGCTGTTGGATTCCACGGACCCCGCCGTGGCGATCGAGGTGCGGATGGACTCGCAGTACGCGATGAACGCGGTGACGAAGTGGCTGCCGGGATGGAAGCGCAACGGCTGGAAGACCTCGGCCGGCAAACCGGTGGCCAACCGTGACCTGGTGGCCGGTATCGACGCCCAGTTGACCGGCCGGATTGTGCGCTTCACCTACGTTCCCGCCCACCAGGTGGACGGCGACCCGCTCAACGCACTCGCCGACCAGGCGGCCAGCGAGGCCGCGGTGGCACAACGGCCGGCCGGAACCGCGCACGGCTCCACCCAGTTGCCGACACCGGCTCCCGCCCGTGCGACCGAGGGCCGGCGTGGCGGAGCGGCGACGAAGAAGACAGGGGGTGTGGCGCGCACCGCCCGTTCCGGCGGAACCATCCGGGCCAAGTTCGCCGGTCGCTGCCACTGCGGAAAGCCCTACGCGGCCAAGGACTTGATCGCCAAGAACCCCAACGGCTGGGGTCACCCGGAGTGCCGCACCGTACCCGCCTGAGGCGCACCGCAGGCCGGAGCGGGCGAGTGGCCCCGCGGGACCGGGTCCGCGTGCCATGATGCGGATCCGGCGGCGGCGTCAGCGCATCCCTGAGCCGATGCCGACGCCGCTCGCAACTGCGGGACGCTGGGGGGCGGATGGAAAACACGGGCACGGTTCTGCGCGAGCTGCGCGGCGCACAGAAGACGGCCAAGGGGGTGTCGCTGTACTCGCGGTACGTGAACCGCCCGGCCGGCCGGGTGTTCGCGGCCGTTGCGTACCGGATCGGGCTGACGCCCAACCAGGTCACCCTGACGAGCGCGGCATTCACCTTCGCCGCCATCGCCTCGGTCGCGCTCGTCCGCCCCTCCTTCGGGCTCGCGGTCGCGGTGTACGCGGGCCTCGCCGTCGGCTTCGCCCTCGATTCCGCCGACGGGCAACTGGCCAGGCTCACCGACCGGGGAGGCCCGGACGGCGAATGGCTGGACCACGTCGTGGACTGCGCCAAGCTGATCCTCGTACACACCGCCGTGCTGATCTCGTTCCGGCGGTTCTCCGGACTGCCCGGCGAGGGCTGGCTGCTCCTGCCGCTGGGCTTCCTGTTCACGGCCGTGCTGACCTTCTGCGCGGGGCTGCTGCGCGAACAGCTGGGAAAGGCGGCCGTCCGCCCCGCCGGGGGCACCGGCGGCGCCGCCCCGGTGTCGCGGCTGCGCGCCGTGGCACTGCTGCCCGCCGACTACGGAGTGTTCTGCCTGGTGTTCCTGCTCCTCGGCGACCGCACCGCGTTCCGTATCGGCTATGCGGTGCTCGCCGTGGTGCACGCGCTGTTCCTGGTGGCGTTCCTCGCCAAGTGGTTCAGGGAGCTCAGAGCGCTCCGGACTGCGGACTGACGAGCGTGTCCAGCGCCCGGCGCAGCTGGGTGCTGGACGTGTGCACGGTGTACGGGAAGTAGACGACCTCCACACCGACCTCGGCGAAGTCGCGTTCCAGCCGTTTTCCCTTCTCCGTGTCCCGCCAGTCGTCCCCCTTGAAGATCACGTCGAACCTCACCTGCTGCCAGGTCTCGACCTTGTCGGGCACCGTCTCGACGAACGCCGCGTCCACGTAGCGCACGCTGCGTACGATCTCCAGGCGCTCCGGCAGCGGAATCACCGGCCGATGCCCCTTGGCGAGCGCCGCCATCTCGTCCGAGACGACTCCGGCCACGAGGTAGTCGCACTGACTGCGGGCGTGCCGCAGGATGTTGAGGTGTCCCACATGGAAGAGGTCGTAGACCCCCGGCGCGTAGCCGACCCTGTGCACCATCCGTTCTCTCCCCCCACGGTGAACGTGATGTCCGTGTCCCGCGGCAGTTGTCCGGACATGGCATCCGGTGCGGTGGGATATCGGTATCGGTGTTGATGGTGCAACGACCTTACTGTGACGACCACTTGCGCATCACGTGAACGGATAAGCTCGCTTTTGGGACTGTTCCCTGGGGGGAACACAGATCGTTCCGGGGGGAAGGCGAGCGTCCATGTCCGATGCCGATCGTCACACGCCGTTCGAGGGCCGCACCCTGCTGGTCGTCTCGACGAACTACGCGCCGGAGCTGACGGGCATCGGCCCGTACGCCGCGCAGCTCGCCGAGCACTGGGCCGCGGCCGGGGCGGACACCCACGTACTGACCGGGATGCCGCACTACCCGTCCTGGCGGACCGACGCGGAGTACCGGGGGGTGTGGCGGGTCGCCGAGAAGCGGTCCGGAGTCACCGTGCACCGGCGAAGACACTATGTGCCGCCCCGTCAGACCGCCCTGCGCAGAGCCGTGTTCGAGGCGTCCGTGCTCGGCCACGGCCTGCTGTCGCCGCCCGCCTCGCGCCCGCCGGACGCGGTGGTCTCCCAGATGCCCAGCCTCGCCGGCGGTGTCATCGGTGCCCGGCTGGCCGCCCGCCACCGGGTCCCGTACATACCCGTCGTACAGGATCTGATGGGCGCCGCCGCCGCGCAGAGCGGCATCCGGGGCGGAGGCAGGGCGGCAGCCGTCGCCTCGGCCGCCGAACGGTACGCGCTGCGCTCCGCGGCCCTGGTCGGCGTCATCCACGAGAGCTTCGTGCCCCGCGTCACCGCGTACGGCGTGGACCCCGGGCGCATCCGCACCGTGCCCAACTGGTCGCATGTGCGGGCTCCTTCCGCCGACCGGGCCGGCACCCGGGCGCGGCTCGGCTGGAGCGAGGGCACCCCGGTGGTCCTGCACTCCGGGAACATGGGGCTCAAACAGGGCCTGGAGGTCCTTGTCGACGCGGCCCGGCTCGCGCCGGAGATACGCGTGGTGCTCATGGGCGACGGCAATCAGCGCGAGGCGCTGCTGGGGCGCGCGGCGGGCCTGCGCAACCTCGACATCCTGCCCCCGGCCGACGCGGGCGAGTTCACGGACATCCTCGCCGCCGCCGACGTACTCGCGGTGACACAGCGGGCGTCCGTACTCGACATGAGCGTCCCGTCCAAACTCACCTCCTACTTCGTCTCGGGCCGGCCCGTCGTGGCCTCGGTCGCCGAAGGGGGAGGCACCGCACAGGAGGTCCACCGGTCCGGTGCCGGGCTCCTCGTCGCCCCGGAGGACCCCGCGGCCCTGCTGTCGGCCGTGCGCAAGCTCGTCGAGGCGCCGGCCGGCGCGGACGCACTCGGGGCCAACGGGCCGCAGTACGTCGCACGTCACCTGAGCCGCGAGGCGGGCCTGGCCCGCTTCGACGCCCTGCTCACCGAGGTCCTCGCGGACGCACAAGGGAGACCACGTCGATGAACCAGCCGATCCGCGCCCTGGAGGACCAGGACGAACCCGCGCTGCTGAGGGACCAGTTCCGCCAGCTCCTGGGCTACCGGGCCCTGCTCGCCTCCGGCGTGGTCGTCGGGCTCCTCGGCGGCGGCTGGCTCGCGCTGAGCGGCGAGGAGAGCTACACATCGACGGGCGAGGTCGTCGTACGCTCCGCCGCCTCGGACCCCTTCGCTGCCGGTGCCTCCGCCGACAAGGGCATCAACATCGGCTCGGAACGGCAGACCGCCGTCAGCGACACCGTGGGCACCCTGGCCGTCACCACCCTGGCCGGACAGGGCGACCGGGTGGAGGTCGGGCCACTGCTGTCCGGTCTCCAGGTCACCAACCCGCCGAACACCCTCGTGCTCCGCTTCTCCTACACCGGCCGTACCCCCGCACTGGCGAAGACGCGGGCCCAGGCGCTCGCCGACGCCTATCTGGAGATACGGCGGCAGCGCACCGAGAACAGCATCGCCCACATGGTCCAGGGCTACCGCGCCCAGCTGACCCCGCTCACCGAACAGCGGGACCAACTGGCGGAGCAGGCCGCCGGGAGCAACGACGTGACCAGCGCAAGGGCCAACCTGGTGGTCGCGATCTCCGAACTCACCCGGAAGATCTCCGAGTTGCGTGCGCTGGACACCACCCCGGGATACCTGACGAAGAAGCCCGCCGCCCCGAGCCGACCCACCGGCGCCGGACTGCCGCTGCTGCTGGGGCTCGGCGGTGTCGTCGGCCTCGCGCTGGGACTGCTGCTGTCCTGGGTGCGCCTGGTCTTCGACCCGGCCGTGCGCTCGACCCGGGAGCTGGTCCGTTCACTCGGTGCGCCGCTGCTCGGCACCCTGCCCAGGGAGCGCGCGTCCGGCGGCACGGTGCTGGCCATCGGGCGGAGCGGCAGCAGACTCGCCGAGGAGTACCGGGCGGTGGCTTTCCGGCTCGCTTACGATCCGTCGTTCGCCCAGCGCCGCAGGCTCCTGGTCACGGCCCCACGCGGGGACGGCGCGGCGGCGACCGCCGCCGCGGCCAACCTGGCCGCGGCCTTCGCCGAGATGGGACGTGACGTACTCCTGGTCGAGGCCGATCTGCGGACCCCCGCGCTGGCCAGGGACCTGGGCCCGGCGGTGCAGGGGCCCCTGCCGCGCTGGGCGGCCCGGGGCGGACGGGCCTGGCCGTCCGACAGCCGGATGAACGTCGACGTACCCGGGTCGGGCGCCTTCACCCTGATAGCGGGCCGGCGCACGGACAATGTGCCGCGCGCCCTGACGTCGGCGCCCGTCGGCGTGATCGTCGCCGAGGGCGACCGGCCCGGCGCCGTCGTCATCGTGCTGGCCCCGCCCGTGCTGTCGTACGCCGACGCCGTTGCGCTGATCGACCGGGTGGAGGGCGTCGTGGTGGTCTGCGACCCGCGCGAGGTCCACCGCAGCGACCTGGAGCGGATCCGGGAGATCATCGAGGCGGCGGGCGGCTCCGTGCTCGGCGCCCTGCTGCACCCCGGCCTGAGCCGCCACGAGCGCCGGGCCCGCAAAAAGGCCGCCAAGCGCCGCACGGGCGGTGGGCGGCCGGGCCGGGACGGCGGGGGCTACGGCCCGGAACACACCGGTGACCCCACCGAGACGCTGGGGCTGCGCCCCTACGACTCCACCGCCGGACACAGATGAGGGCACGGACCGCGATCGTCTGCTCGGTCGCGGACCAGGGGGTGGCCGCGCTCACCAACATCCTCGTGCTGGTGACGGCCGCCCGGCTCTCCACCGTGGCCGACTTCGCCCGCTTCTCGGCGGTCTACCTCGTCTTCACGGTGCTGCTGGGAGTGTCCGGTGCCTACACCGGGCAGCCGCTCGTGCTGCGGCGTGGCGGGAGCGAGGAGGTGCGCGGCGCCTGCCGGTCGGCGCTCACCTTCACCCTGCTCGCGGCGGCGGTGCTCGGGGCGCTGCTGGCCGGAGTCTGTCTGCCGCTGCCGGGCGGCACCGCGCAAGCGCTGATGGCGCTGGGACTCGTCCTGCCGGTGGTCCTGGGCCAGGACACCATGCGTTACGCCTTCTCCACCCTGCACCTGCCGCATCTGGCGCTGGCGGGCGACGCGCTCCGGCTGGTCTGTGTGCTGGGCGCGCTGACCGTACAGCCGCCCGGCGCCCCGGCCGCCCGGCTCGTCACCGTCTGGGGGCTCGCCGCACTGCCGGGCCTGCTGCTGTCGGCCGCCCTGCTGCACCGCAGGGTGGCCGGCACACCACTGCGGCTGAAGGTCCTGCTGCGGCGCGGCCACCTCGGGCGGCGCTTCGTGGTGGAGTTCGCGGTGGGCAACGCCACCGGCCAGCTCTCCGTGCTCGGGCTCGGCGCGGTCGGCAACCCGCTGGTGGTCGGCGCCCTGCGCGGCGCGACCACCCTCTTCGGACCGCTGAACGTGCTGTTCACCTCGGCCACCGGCTTCGGCCCGCCCCTGCTGGGAAGGCTCGCCGACGAACGGCGCAGGGTACGGGCCGCCGCGACCCTCGCAGCCGTCCTGGCGG